>CANIDW010000022.1 GCA_947466165.1 Comamonadaceae bacterium
GCCAGGCGCTCTGCCATGGCCAGCGCGATGAAAGAGTTAAAGCGAAACCCGATTTGCGCGCAGGCGGCATGCTCGCGGCGATCGATTCTGGCTCCCAACCAGGGCAAATAGGGCAGAACATAGGCCAGTGCAATGCCGCAGCCTGCCAGCGTCAAGCCGCCCATAATCAGCCCGGATGTGGCTGACAGGTCCAGCGGACTTCTCACGATCGAGTGAAACAGCAGCACCGGAAAAAATACAAAAAACACCAGTTTTTCCGCTTGCTCCCAGACCGCACGGTTCAGGGCGGTATAGCGGCACAGCAGGAAACCCAGCAAGATGAGGGAAAAGTCGGGGGCAAGGAGTTCAGCGTAATTCACAGTGCAAGGATAACGCCTCCAGCATCGGGAAAGCCCTTATGCGTATTCCACAGGTCAAGCTGTCAGCGCTTGCAGATAACATATCAGCTCTTGTCATTTGAAAGGGACTGAAATATGAAAGCTCGTCAAACACTCGCCTTCGCAGCGATCGCCTCACTGGCCTTGCTCGCCGGCCACGGTTCTGCCCTGGCGCAGGCTTACCCGAACAAGGTGATCAAGCTGCAAGTGCCGTTTGCAACCGGCGGCACCACCGACATCGTGGCGCGCGTCATCTCTGAGCCGCTGGGCAAAGCCCTGGGTCAGACCGTGTTGATCGAGAACAAGGCCGGCGGCGGCGGCGTAGTGGGTGCCAACGAGACGGCCAAGGCCGCTCCGGACGGTTATTCCCTGGGCATGGCCACGGTGTCAACCACGGCAGCCAACCCGGCCATCAACCCCAAGATGCCCTACAACACGCTGACCGATTTCTCCTCGATCATCAACATTGCCGCGACGCCCAACATCATCGCGGTTCACCCCAGCTTTCCAGCGCGCAATTACAAAGAGTTTCTTGCTGAGCTCAAGAAAAGCCCGGGCAAGTACTCTTATGCGTCGTCCGGTACGGGCGGCATCGGCCACCTGCAAACTGAGCTGTTCAAAAACCTGACCGGTACCTTCATCGCACACATTCCCTACCGCGGTGCCGGCCCGGCGCTCAACGACACCGTGGCCGGTCAGGTGCAGATCATTTTTGACAATCTGCCCTCAGCGCTGCCCTTTATTCAGCAAAAGCGCCTGATTCCCATCGTGGTGGCTGCACCCCAGCGTCTGACCGTGCTGGCGGACATACCGACCTTCAAGGAAGTCGGTCTGGAGCCTGTGAACCGCATGGCTTACTACGGCATCGTCGGCCCTAAAAACCTGCCTAAAGAGGTGGTTGACAAGGTGAACGCCGGCGTTCGCAAGGCCCTGGAAGACCCGGCTGTTCGCAAGCGCATCGAAGACACCGGCTCACTGATCGTTGCCAATACGCCCGAACAATTTGCCGCGCAAATGAAAGCCGAGTTTGAGGTCTACAAAAAAGTTGTCGACAGCGCAGGTTTGAAGTTGGAGTGATCACGCGCAGTTGGCCGCCGGCCCCGGCGACCGACTGCCAATCTGGCCCCGATGCCCAAGCGCTTCGGGGCTTTTTTTGATCCCTGCGTTTTTGGTATGGTTGCGCCATGCCAATCAGCCCTGCCAGCCAGCACAGCATTGACGCCTTCATTGACGCGCTCTGGCTGGAAGACGGCCTGTCAAAAAACACGCTGGCCGCTTACCGCCGGGACTTGACGCTCTACGGGGTCTGGCTGAGCAGCCAGGGCCTGGCACAGGGCGAGATCGACCGCTCTTGCGAAGCGGATCTGAATGCTTACTTTGCCTTCAAGCACGAGGCGAGCAAAGCGACATCGGCCAACCGCCGATTGACCGTGCTCAAGCGCTATTTTCGCTGGGCACTGCGTGAGCGTCGTTTGACGCAAGACCCGACGCTCAAACTCCAATCAGCGCGCCAGGCCTTGCGCGTGCCCAAAACCATGTCTGAGGCCCAGGTTGACGATCTTTTGCGTGCGCCCGATGAATCCCCCCTGGGCTTGCGCGACAGCGCCATGCTCGAGCTCTTGTACGCCAGTGGTTTGCGCGTGAGTGAGCTGGTCAGTTTGAAGACTTACCACCTGGGCATGAACGAAGGCGTGCTGCGCATCATGGGAAAGGGTAACAAGGAGCGGCTGGTGCCCTTTGGTCAAGTGGCGCGTGAAAGCATCAACACCTACCTGGCCGAGGGCCGGCCGGCCATCTTGGGCGGGCAGCAGACCGAGGACTTGTTTGTGACCGCGCGCGGTAGCGCCATGAGCCGGGTGATGTTCTGGATGCTGGTCAAAAAATACGCACGGGTGGCTGGTATTAATTCCCCCTTGTCACCGCACACCTTGCGTCACGCTTTTGCCACCCATTTACTCAACCACGGCGCCGACCTGCGCGCCGTGCAGTTGCTGCTGGGCCACGCTGATATTTCCACCACCACCATTTACACCCATGTGGCGCGCGAGCGACTCAAATCGCTGCATGCGCAGCACCATCCAAGGGGCTGAAAAGCAGGCAGGGGCTTATCGTCCCAATAGCGCCAACTCAGCCTCATCAAAGCCCGCAGCGCGGCGCGCTTCGAAATTAAAGGGACCCTTGAGCGTGGGCGCGCCGTAGCGCAAAGCCAGCGCGGCATAGGTGTGGACAGGGTCCAGCGCTTCTTGCCGGCACAGATGGCGGTACCAGCGGTTTCCCACAGCGACGTGACCGATCTCGTCGCGCAGGATGATGTCGATGATCTCGCCTCCGCGCTTGTCGCCGACAGAAATCAGTTTATTGCGTATGGCCGGCGAGGCGTCGAGCCCGCGCGCCTCCAGGGTGCGCGGCACCAGGGCCAGGCGGGCCAGCAGGTCGCCGCTGGTTTTGTCAGCCATGTCCCACAAGCCGGTGTGCGCCGGAAAGTCGCCATAGGCAAAGCCGAGTTCGCGCAGGTGTGCATGCAGCAACTCGAAATGCAAAGCTTCTTCACGCGCAACCTGCAGCCAGTCCAGGTAAAAAGCCTCTGGCATGCCTTCGAAGCGCCAGACAATGTCCAGCGCCAGGTCAATCGCATTGCTTTCAATGTGCGCCAGTGCATGCAGCAGCGCGGCGCGGCCTTCAATGCTGCCGACTGCGCGGTTTTTCATCTCGCTGGGGTGGCGCAGTTCCGGGCGGGCGGGGCGGCCCGGCACGCCGGCCGGCTCGGCCAGCAGGCGGTATCGCGCGTTGTCGTCGAGTTGCAGCACGGGCGGCAAGGCGCGCACGGCGGTGGCCTTGGCATCGGCATCCGGCATCAGGATGAGTTGGAGAGCTTGTTGGCGAAGGCAAAGCATGGCTGCATTATCCGGGGCGCGGGTCCTTACAATCCGATGCTTTGAAGCGTATTGATCAAGGACACCATGGCCATCTATCAAATCGGCGAACTCAAGCCCGACCTGCATCCCTCTGCCTGGGTGGCAGACAGTGCCCAGGTCATAGGCCAGGTGACGATGGCCCAGGACAGCAGCGTCTGGTTTGGCACTGTGGTGCGCGGCGATACGGAGACCATTCACATCGGCCGCGGCAGCAACGTGCAGGACGGCTGTGTACTGCATGCGGACCCCGGTAAGCCCTTGAACATAGGCGATGGGGTGACCATCGGCCATCAGGTGATGCTGCATGGCTGCACCATTGGCGATGGCTCGCTGATCGGCATTCAGTCGGTCGTGCTCAACGGCGCCCGCATCGGCAAGAACTGTCTGGTGGGCGCTGGCGCGCTGATCACCGAGGGTAAGGAATTTCCGGACGGCTCCATGATTCTGGGCAGCCCGGCCAAGGTGGTGCGGCAACTGACGACTGAGCAGATCGAAGGCTTGAAGTCGGCTGCTCACCATTATGTGGACAACGCCAAGCGCTACCGGTCTGAATTCAAAAAAATCGGCTGATGACCGCAAGCTACTGAATGTCTGAACTTCACAAATTTATTTTCGATGGTTTGCCGGTGCGTGGCATGCTGGTGCGCCTGGACGATGCCTGGCGCGAGATTCTCCAGCGCCGTGAGACGGCTGGCGGCTACCCACCCGAGGTGATGCAATTGCTGGGCGAAATGACTGCCGCCGCAGCGCTGATGCAAAGCAATATCAAGTTCAATGGCGCACTCGTGCTGCAAATTTTTGGTGATGGCCCGCTCAAGCTGGCGGTGGCAGAAGTCCAACCCGACTTGAGTTTGCGCGCCACCGCCACGCTGGCTGCCGCCGGGCCTGAAGGCGTGCAGGCAGGCGCCTCGTTGAGTGAGTTGGTCAATCAAAATAATTTGGGGCGCTGCGCTATCACGCTGGACCCCAAAGACCGCTTGCCGGGTCAGCAACCCTACCAGGGTGTGGTTCCGCTGTTTGGCGATCAACATGAAAAGCTGGAGAAAATCAGCGAAGTGCTGGAGCACTACATGCTGCAAAGCGAGCAGCTTGACACCCGTCTCGTGCTCGCTGCCAATGGCGAGGTGGCGGCCGGGCTGTTGATTCAGCGCCTGCCCGTCAAAGGTCAGGGCAATCTGGAAGGCCAACTCGACCAGATGGCCAATGAAGATGAGATCGGCTTGAACGAGCACTACAACCGCATAGCCATCCTGGCCTCCACGCTCAAACCGGAAGAGTTACTCACGCTGGACGTAGACACCATTTTGCGCCGCTTGTTCTGGGAAGAAAGCATCACGCGATTTGAGCCGCTCACGCCGAGTTTTGCCTGCAGTTGCTCGCGTGAGCGGGTGGGCAATATGCTGCGTGGCCTGGGTGTGGCGGAGGTCGAAAGTATTTTGGCTGAGCGTGCCGATGTCGAAGTTGCTTGCGAATTTTGCGGCAAACAGTACAGCTTTGACCCGGTCGATGCAGCGCAACTTTTTACCGGGCAGGCGCTGCAGTTACCACCCGCTGACAACTTGCACTGAGCCGCTAGCCTCAGGCCTGGCGACTGGCCAGCAGATCACTGAGCAGGCGGTGCTCGCAGACCGGGTCGCTGCATTTGTCGCAGACCCAGACCCAGGGTTTGCGACCGGACCCGGATTCTGCCGCAGGCTTTCCCAGAGCCGCCAGCGCTTGCGCCAGCCTGTGCTCACCCAGCCCGTAAATCACCTGAAACGGCAGTCCCGCCTGCTCCAGGGTGCTGCGCAGCAGGGCGTCCATCTGCTCGCGCTGAGCCCTGCCATCAGCCATGCCCGGGGCCAGTGGCGCCGGTATGTCCAGCGCCAGCAGCAAGTGATGGTCAAAGCCGCGTTGCTGCGTCAGCACGGTCTGAAGTCCGGTGGCGTCAGCTTGTTCGCCCAGATGGCTTTGCGCCGTTTGCCCGGACAGCCATTTTTGCAGCGGGCTTTCATCAGTGATGAACCAGCCCGGCGCGTCAGCAGCGCCGGTTGATGAGAGTGAATCGCTCAAGGCGGGTGTTAGCGTTTGCTTGAGTGCGCGGGTCAGCGCCGTTTTGCCAGTACCCGCTGAGCCCAACACAGCCACTTTCACCGGTTTCATGGAGGGCGCGGGCGGCCAGCGCTATTTGTTGACCTGTACAAAAATCTCGTTGGGCTTGACCATGCCCAGCTCCGAGCGGGCTTTTTCTTCAACGATCTCCAGCCCTTCCTTGAGGTCGCGCACTTCGGCTTGAAGTTGCTCGTTGCGCGACTTGGCCTGCTGGTTGCGCGCCAGTTGCTCGCTGAGATCACGCTCCATTTGCCTGACGTTGGGAATACTTCCCCGGCCCAGCCAGAGTTGCGCCTGGAAAATCACCAGCAGCGCAATCAGCAGAGGCAAGAGCCGTTTTCCCACGATCGAGTCCATCAGCGTAAGTTGTAAAAGGCCGAGCGGCCCGGGTAGCTGGCAACATCGCCCAGGTCTTCTTCGATGCGCAGCAGCTGGTTGTACTTGGCCATGCGATCCGAGCGCGAGAGCGAGCCGGTCTTGATCTGGCCTGCGTTGGTGCCCACAGCGATGTCGGCAATCGTCGAGTCTTCGGTCTCGCCCGAGCGATGCGAAATGACAGCGGTGTAACCGGCACGTTTGGCCATCTCGATGGCGGCAAAGGTTTCGGTCAGTGTGCCGATCTGGTTGATCTTGATGAGAATGGAGTTGGCAATTTTCTTGTCAATGCCTTCCTTCAAGATCTTGGTGTTGGTGACAAACAGGTCGTCGCCGACCAGCTGTACTTTTTGGCCCAGACGCTCAGTCAGGATTTTCCAGCCGTCCCAGTCGCCCTCGGCCATGCCGTCTTCGATGCTGATGATGGGGTATTTGTCGACCCAGGTGGCCAGCATGTTGGTCCACTCGGTGGAGTCCAGGCTCAGGCCTTCGCCGGAAAGCTCATATTTGCCATCTTTGTAAAACTCGGAGGCTGCGCAGTCCAGCCCCAGGGCAATTTGCTCGCCCGCCACATAGCCGGCCTTGTCGATCGCCTCCAGAATCATCTGGAGGGCCGCTTCATGGTTGGGCAGGTTGGGGGCAAAGCCGCCCTCGTCACCGACGGCCACGCTCATGCCCTTGTCGTGAATGATTTTTTTCAGCGCATGAAAAATTTCGGCGCCGTAACGTAGCGCTTCGCGAAAGCTGGGCGCGCCGATCGGGATGATCATCAGTTCTTGCAAATCAAGGTTGTTGTTCGCGTGGGCGCCGCCGTTGACCACGTTCATCATGGGCACAGGCATTTGCATGGCGCCAGAGCCCCCGAAGTAGCGGTACAGCGGCAGGCCGGCTTCTTCAGCGGCGGCACGCGCCACGGCCATGCTGACGGCCAGCGTGGCATTGGCGCCCAGGCGGGACTTGTTGTCGGTGCCGTCCAGGTCGATCAGCGTGCGGTCCAGAAAAGCCTGCTCGCTGGCGTCCAGCCCCAGCACGGCTTCGGAGATTTCGGTGTTGATGTGCTCGACCGCCTTGAGTACGCCCTTGCCCAGATAGCGGCCCATATCACCGTCGCGCAGCTCGATGGCCTCACGCGAGCCGGTGGACGCACCCGACGGCACGGCAGCACGGCCCATCACGCCGGACTCCAGCAGCACGTCGCACTCAACGGTCGGGTTGCCCCGGCTGTCGAGGATTTCGCGGGCGACGATGTCAACAATTGCACTCATGGGGTTCTTCTTTCAATCCAAAAAACTAAAAATATAAAAAATCAAGGTGATCTCTCAGATCAAGCCCCGAAAGTGTTCTCTAAATAACCATTTTTCTTGGTCACGCGGTCCAGTTCAAGCAGGGTTTCGAGCAGGGCGCGCATGTGCTTGAGAGGCACGGCGTTCGGGCCGTCGCTCAAGGCCTTGGCCGGGTCCGGGTGCGTTTCCATGAAGAGGCCGGCAATGCCCACGGCCACGGCCGCCCGCGCCAGCACCGGCACCATCTCGCGCTGGCCGCCGCTGCTGGTGCCCTGCGCATTTCCAGCTCCGGGCAGTTGCACCGAATGCGTGGCGTCAAACACCACGGGCGCGCGCGTCTCGCGCATGATCGCCAGGCTGCGCATGTCGCTCACCAGGTTGTTGTAGCCGAAGCTCGCACCGCGCTCACAGGCCATGAAGCGGTCTTCGTCCAGGCCTTTTTCGCGCGCTGCGGCGCGGGCTTTGTCGATGACGTTCTTCATGTCGCCCGGGGCCAGGAACTGGCCCTTCTTGATGTTGACCGGCTTGCCCGACTGCGCCATAGCGTGAATAAAGTCGGTCTGGCGGCACAAAAAAGCCGGCGTTTGCAGCACATCGACCACCGCTGCCACTGCGGCGATGTCGGCTTCAGAATGCACGTCGGTGAGCACAGGCACGCCGAGTTCGCGTTTGACCTTGGCCAGGATTTCCAGACCAAGGGCCATGCCGGGGCCGCGAAAGCTGGTGCCGCTGGAGCGGTTGGCTTTGTCGTAGCTCGACTTGAAAATAAAGGGAATACCCAGCGAAGCGGTGATGTCCTTGAGCGTGCCGGCGGTGTCCATTTGCAGTTGCTCGGACTCAATCACGCAAGGCCCTGCAATCAAAAAGAAGGGCTGGTCCAGCCCGATCTCAAAACCGCACAACCTCATAAGGCCCCCACGCTTTTCACCGCGCGCATGTTAGGCCACCACCTTCAGGGTTTTGCCGGTGCTTTGCTGGTCGAGGGTCGCCTTGATGTAGGCGTTGAACAGCGGGTGGCCGTCCCAGGGGGTGGACTTGAACTCTGGGTGGAACTGCACGCCCACAAACCAGGGGTGAACTGACTTGGGCAACTCGATGATCTCGGTGAGTTGCTCGCGCTGGGTGAGTGCGGAGATCACCAGGCCTGCTTTGCGCAGAGCATCCAGGTAATTGACGTTGGCTTCGTAGCGGTGGCGGTGGCGCTCGGTGACCACGCTGCCGTAAATCTCGTGGGCCAGCGTGCCTTTGGCCACGTCAGAGCTTTGCGCGCCCAGGCGCATGGTGCCGCCCAGGTCGGAGTTTTCATTGCGTGTCTTGATGGTGCCGTCTGCGTCTTTCCATTCGTTGATCAGGGCGATCACCGGGAAGGGGCTGTCCGGGTCAAATTCGGTGCTGTTGGCGTCCGCCATACCGGCCACATGGCGGGCAAACTCGATGGTAGCGACCTGCATACCCAGGCAAATACCCAGGTAAGGCACTTTGTTTTCGCGTGCAAAACGCGCTGCACAAATCTTGCCCTCAACGCCGCGCTTGCCAAAGCCGCCGGGCACCAGAATGCCGTCGAACTTGGCCAGTTGCGAGACGTTTTCAGTCGTGATGGTTTCGGAGTCGATGTACTCGATGACGACCTTGGCGTGGTTTTTCATGCCGGCGTGGCGAATGGCTTCGTTGAGGGACTTGTAGCTGTCGCTCAAATCCACATACTTGCCCACCATGGCGATGCGCACTTCTTGTTGCGGATGCTCAGTCTCGTAGACCAGCTCGTCCCAGCGCTCCAGCTTGGCCGGCGGAGTGTTCAGGCGCAGTTTGTCGCAGATCAGGCCATCCAGGCCTTGTTCGTGCAGCATGCGCGGCACTTTGTAGATGGTGTCCACGTCCCACATGGAGATCACGCCCCACTCGGGCACGTTGGAGAACAGCGATATTTTTTCGCGCTCTTCGTTGGGAATGCGGCGGTCGGCCCGGCACAGCAGCACGTCGGCCTGGATGCCGATCTCACGCAACTGCTTGGCCGTGTGCTGGGTTGGTTTGGTCTTGAGCTCGCCGGCGGCGGCGATCCAGGGCACATAGCTCAGGTGCACAAAGGCGGTGTTGTTGGCGCCCATTCGCAGGCTCATTTGACGCACCGCCTCGAGAAAAGGCAGGGACTCAATGTCGCCGACGGTGCCGCCGATTTCAACAATCGCCACATCGACCGCTTCGGGTGTTTCAAAACGCGCACCGCGTTTGATGAAGTCCTGGATTTCGTTGGTGATGTGTGGAATCACCTGAACCGTTTTGCCCAGGTAGTCGCCGCGGCGCTCTTTTTCGAGCACGCTTTTGTAGATCTGGCCGGTGGTGAAGTTGTTGGACTTGCGCATGCGCGTTTCAATGAAACGCTCGTAGTGGCCCAGGTCCAGGTCGGTTTCGGCGCCGTCTTCGGTGACAAACACCTCACCGTGTTGAAACGGTGACATGGTGCCCGGGTCCACATTGATGTACGGGTCGAGCTTGATGAGGGTGACTTTGAGGCCGCGCGATTCGAGCAGCGCAGCCAGGGAAGCAGATGCGATTCCCTTGCCAAGGGAGGACACCACACCGCCGGTGACGAAGACAAATTTGGTCATGCCATGAACGAACCAGAAGTTCGCTGAGGTGGAAATGGTGATTATAGGCGGGTCAGGGGTCTGGCCTGCGATCTAGTACATTGCGCATCATGAGTATCCATGTACCCCTTGATCCGCCCCAGCCCCTGCCGGGCGATGCCGGCGAACTGGCCGGCAAACACATTGTGTTGGGCCTGTCCGGCGGCATTGCCTGCTACAAGGCCGCCGAGCTTTGCCGCGCCCTGGTCAAAGCAGGGGCCACGGTGCAGGTTGTCATGACCGATTCGGCTGCGCAATTCATCACCCCGGTGACACTGCAGGCCCTGAGCGGCCGGCCTGTTTTCACCAGCCAGTGGGATGCGCGCGAAGACAACAACATGGCCCACATCAATTTGTCGCGTGAGGCCGACGCGATTCTGGTGGCGCCTTGCAGCGCCGACTTCATGGCCAGGCTGCTGCACGGCCGCGCTGATGATCTGCTGGCCCTGATGTGCCTGGCCCGCCCCATTGACACCGTGCCTCTGCTGCTGGCGCCGGCCATGAACCGCGAGATGTACGCGCACCCGGCCACCCAGCGCAACCTGGCGCAACTGCAGGCTGACGGCGCTGTGGTGCTGGGCGTGGGCAGCGGCTATCAAGCCTGCGGCGAGACCGGTGACGGCCGCATGCTCGAGCCTGAAGAGCTACTCGAAGACCTGATCGCTTTTTTTGTACCCAAGTCGCTGGCCGGCCAGCGCGTGCTGGTCACCGCCGGGCCGACCTACGAAGCCATTGACCCGGTGCGCGGCATCACCAACTTGTCCAGCGGGAAAATGGGCTTTGCCGTGGCCCGGGCCGCGCACGAGGCCGGCGCCGAGGTCACACTGGTGGCAGGGCCGGTGAGCCTGCCCACGCCGCGCGGCGTGACCCGCGTGGATGTGCGCTCTGCTGAGCAAATGGCGCAGGCTGTCATGGCCAGTGTCGAGCAGGCCAGCGTGTTCATCGCCACCGCTGCGGTGGCCGATTGGCGCGTGGTCAGTGAAGCGGCGCAAAAAATCAAAAAAGACGGCAGCGGGCAAGCCCCCCAGCTCAATTTTGTTGAAAACCCAGACATCCTGGCTCAGGTGTCCGCCTCGGCCCGCGCCCGCAGCGGCATGCTTTTTTGCGTGGGCTTTGCAGCTGAAAGTCATGACCTGCAGGCCCATGCCGAAGCCAAACGTATCAAAAAAGGCGTGCCCTTGCTGGTGGGTAACATCGGTCCGGCA
>CANIDW010000023.1 GCA_947466165.1 Comamonadaceae bacterium
ACTTGCCCTGGGATGGCAAAACCTTTGGCGACCTGCATGTCAAGGGACCGTGGGTGGTACGGGCTTATTTCAAAGGCGAGGGCGGTGACCCGCTCATCAATGGTTGGTTCCCCACAGGCGACGTGGCCACCATAGACCCTGACGGCTACATGCAGATCACAGACCGCAGCAAGGACGTGATCAAGTCCGGTGGCGAATGGATCAGCTCGATCGATGTGGAGAACATCGCTGTGGCGCACCCGGCCGTGGCCATGGCCGCCTGCATTGGCGTGGCGCATCCCAAATGGGACGAGCGCCCCATCATTGCTGTAGTTAAAAAGCCTGGTGCCGAGCTCAGCCGCGAAGAACTGCTTAAGTTTTACGAGGGCAAGACAGCCAAATGGCAGATTCCTGACGACGTGGTGTTTGTGGATGCCATCCCGATTGGTGCGACCGGCAAGATGCTCAAAACCCGTTTGCGTGAACAGCTCAAGGACTACAAGCTGCCTTAAGTTGCCGCCCCGGCTGCGCAGTCCTTGCAGTTGCCGTACAGCGTGAGGTCATGGTTTTCGACTGTGAAGCCTTTGGGGGCCAGGCGAGACATATCTCCCGGGCAGGCATGCACATCAAAAACCCGTTGGCACTGCGTGCACTGAAAGTGGTGATGGTGCTTGTGCCCGGCGATTTCAAATCGCGGGTTGTCACCCGGCAGTAGCACCTCTTGCAGGATTTCTTCTTCCACCAGCGATTTGATGTTGCGGTAGACGGTCGCAATGCCCATGCCTGGGACCTCAGTTTGAGCTGCGTCCAACACCTCCTGCGCTAGCAGGGGGCGGTTTGCCACTGCGATGGCGTCTCGGATGGCTGTTCGCTGTCGTGTGTTTCTTTCCATTCTTTGAGCTTAACTGAGTTGCAGCTTTTTGCTTTTAAATGATAATGCCATATCATTATCATCTAAATCCAAGCAATCCCAATCAAAAAAGGACGCAAGAGCATGAGCACCCAAGAACACAAAATCACCAAGAGCGCCATGCTTGTGCTGGCCATGGCCACCAGCTGCGCAAGCCACGCGAATGGTGAGCATGGCTGGGAGTTTGGCGCCGTGTTGGACGCGGGCATGACATCAAAACCACTGGCCGTGGGCACGCGTGAACAAGGCTTGCAATTGGGCCACAGCGACTTGTCGGTGTCGGGACCACTTGGCAAGAACTTCCAAGGACAGCTGACAGCCACCTTCGAAACAGAAGGTGGTCAATTGCAAAAGACGATCGAAGAAGCCTGGCTGGAAACCAAGGCCTTGCCCTATGGCCTGCAAGCGCGGGTTGGACGATTTGCTTCACAAATCGGCTACCTGAACCAGCAGCATCCGCATGCAGACGATTTTGTAGAGCGCCCCTTGCTTTACCGGGCGTTTTTTGGCGGTCACTGGAACGATGACGGCCTGCGCCTGAACTGGACTGCACCGACCGACATGTACCTGATGCTGGGCATGGAAGGTTTTAGGGGGAAACGGTTGGTCGGTGAAGTGGTCAATAGCCCGGGGAATATGGGTGTGACAAGCTGGGTGGCCAAGCTGGGCGATGACCTGAGCCGCTCGCAAAGCTGGCAACTGGGCTTGTCGCACATCCGCAATGAACGCGAAGCGCTGGTGGAAGAGCATGTGGCTGGCGAGGCGCACGCGCATGGCGCCCAGTTCACCGGCGGTAAGACCTGGATGATGGACGCCACCTGGAAGTGGGCACCGCAAGGCAACAACCGCGATCAGCAGGTGCGGCTGAGCTTTGAGACCGCCCGCGTTTACGCCCACAACACCGACGTATCTGGTGACATGCACCGCGCCCACGCACTGGCGCTGGCCTGGCGTCTGAACCCGAACTGGGAAGTCGGCGCACGAACCGACTGGCTGCGCGTGAATGCGCCGGACGATGAATCCCGTTTGCGCGAGCACGCCCTGATGCTGGCCTGGAAGCCTTCGCACATGCAGACGCTTCGCCTGCAGTACACCACCCAGCGCGGCGCCACCGGAGACGCATTCCTGGACGCCAGCAAGCGTTCTGTCCAGCTGCAGTACGTGCTGGCCTTTGGAGCCCACGGTGCGCACTCTTTTTAAATGGCGTGGCCGGGTAGCCGGCCTGCGGGTGGTGTCTGTCACTTTGATAGGGATGTGGATGGCCGGCCCGGCGGCGGCCTACACCGTGTTTGCCTGTGAACCTGAATGGGCCGCGCTGACGCGCGTGATGTTGCCCGACGCCCGCGTGCATGTGGCAACGCATTCATTGCAAGACCCGCACCACATCGAGGCCAGGCCGGCACTGATCGCCCAGTTGCGACAGGCCGATCTGGCGGTGTGCACCGGAGCTTCACTCGAGGCCGGCTGGTTGCCCAAGCTTTTGCAGCGGTCCGGCAATGCCAAAGTACAGGATGTGCTGTTTGCCTCTGACCATGTAAACATGATCGACCCGCAGCCGGGCGCCATCGGTTCGCCCTGGGCGGGTGATGTGCATGCAGAAGGCAATCCGCATGTGCATCTGGATCCTCGCAACTTGTTGCTGGTGGCCAATGCACTGGCCGCCCGTTTGCAAGTGCAGATTCCCGCGCAGAAAGCGGCCATCGAGCAACGCCGTGCCGCTTTTGAAATGCGCTGGAAAAGCCATCTGACCCAGTGGCAGCAGCGCGCCATGCCCCTGCGCGGACGCCAGGTGGCGGCGCAGCACACCACCTTTGGTTACCTGTGGGACTGGCTGGGCATCCAACAGACAGCCGACCTGGAACCCAAGCCCGGTATGTCGCCCACGCCCGGCCACTTGCAGCGACTGCTGGCCGGCCTGAAGGCCAAACCGCCGATGGCTGTGGTGGTGGCCGGTTACCAGGACCCGCGGCCGGGAAAATGGCTCACCTGTCAGCTGGGCAGCAGCGTGCCACTGCTGGTGCTGCCGGCCACGGTGAGCGAGGACGCCGACGCCGCGGGCCTTGTGCTTTGGATAGACAACATGTTGAACAGCTTGCTCGGCGTGGCCCGGTCATGAGTCTTGATGCCTGGTTCTGGAGCCCGTTACTGGCCTTGTTGCTGGGGGTGCTGGCCCTGGCCCCGCTGGGCGAGCATGTGCTGGCCCGCGGGGTGGTGTTCATTGATCTGGCTGTGGCGCAAGCCGCCGCCGCTGCGGCCATGTGGGTAACTGCTCTGGTGAGTCACCCGAGCTGGCTGCTCACACAGTTACTGGCCAGCACGGGTGCGCTGCTGTGCGCAGGCGCAGTGGCCTGGCTGGCCAGGCGCTGGCCGGTGCAGCGCGAGGCGCTGATCGGTTTGCTTTATGTGGTGGGTGCCAGTCTGGCGCTGCTGGGAGCCGGCCAGGACCCGCACGGGCGTGAGCGCCTGAGTCAATTGCTCGCTGCTGATGTGCTGTGGGCCGGCTGGGCCCAGGTAGCGGTGCTGGCCGGCTGCGCGGTGCTGGTGGCGCTGGCCGGAAAGAACTTGTTGCGCGATGGCTTTTTCTATCCGGCCTTTGCCCTTGTTGCCAGCATGGCTGTTCCGGTGCTCGGCTTGTTTGTGGTGTTTGCAGCGCTGATCGCGCCGGCCCTCTGGCAACGCGCCGGTTGCGGCCGGATGGTGTCCTGGCTGGCCACATTTGTAGCCTGCGCTGGCGGTCTGGCTGCATCGTGGGTGTGGGATGCACCCAGCGGCCCTGCGGTAGCGCTGGCCTTGTCGGCCTTTGGCGCCCTCAGTGCGATGCGTCGCCCGGCGCGGCCGGCCGCCTGACAAAACCGTCGCAGGCGTGAAAGCGCTAGGTGCATTCCCTGAGTGAATCTGTTTTTTTCCCAACTAACATTTAAGTTCAAATTTAAAATCTTTTCAGGAGACAGTCATGCGCAGTAGAAACAGCTTCCCGCGTCGTCATTTGGCTTTGATGGCGCTGGCATCAGGCCTGCTGCTGGCCGGCTTGGCACAAGCCCAGGCCCCGGCCAAACCGGCACCTGCCAAGGCCGCAGCACCCGCCGGTCCCTTGACCGGTCAGGTGGTGAAGATGGTGCGCATTGATGCGCAGACCGGTTTGCTCGGCCCTGTCGGCGTGAGCCAGCTCAAGGGCTACCAGTTCTTTGCAGATAAATTCAGCGGAGCGGGCAACCCGGCCGGCGTCAAGTTTGAAGTCACCGGCATGGACAACAAGCTCAGCCCGACAGAAAGCCTGAACGCCCTGAAAGCCGCCATCGACCAGGGCGTGCGTTACATCATCCAGGGCAACGGCTCTTCGGTGGCGCTGGCGCTGTCTGACGCGATCACCAAGCACAACGAGCGCAACCCGGGCAAGGAAGTGATCTTTCTGAATGACTCGGCTGTAGACCCTGACCTGACCAACAGCAAGTGCAGCTACTGGCACTTCCGTTTTGACGCCGACACCACCATGAAAATGGAAGCCATGTCGAGCTTCATCACCGACCAGAAAGACATCAAGAAGGTGTACATCCTGGGGCAGAACTACTCGCACGGAGTGCAAGTGGCCAAGTACGCCAAAGAAACCCTGGCGCGCAAGCGACCTGATATCCAGATCGTGGGTGAAGACCTGCACCCGCTGGCGCAAACGCGTGACTTCGCGCCCTACATTGCCAAAATCAAGGCTGCCGGCGCAGACACAGTGATCACCGGCAACTGGGGTTCTGACTTGTCCCTGCTGGTCAAGGCGGCCAACGAAGGCGGCTTCACAGGCAAGTTCTTCACTTACTACGCTGGCGTCACCGGCACACCGACGGCGCTGGGCGCTAACGGCGCCGGCCGCGTTTACCAGATCGGCTACAACCACTACAACATGGGCGGGCAGATGGACAAGTGGATGAACGAGTTCAATGCCAAGTACAAAGACGACTTCTACACAGGTTCTACCATCCGGATTTTTGAAACCCTGGGTGCGGCTATGGCCAAGGCCAAATCGACAGACCCGGTCAAGGTGGCCGCTGCCCTCGAAGGCATTCGCGTACAAAGCTTTAACGGCGAAGTCGAGATTCGCAAGGCCGACCACCAGTTGCAGCAGCCCTTGTACATGACGGTTTGGCAAAAAGCCGGCGGCAAATACCCTTACAGTCCAGAGAACACCGGCATGACACTGGTGCCCCTGAAGGAGTATCCGAACTACATTTCGAGCACGCCCACCAGCTGCCAGATGAAGCGCCCGTCCTGATTTAATTCAGGCCGCCAGCAGGAGCCCGAACGGGGTGCCGTGTCGGGCTCTTTTATTGGCGCCAGAGTTTCCGACATACGAAGAAGGTCATCAGGTATGGAATTTTTCATCATCTCGATGCTCAATGGTCTGAGCTACGGGCTGCTGCTTTTCATGCTCAGCTCAGGGCTGACGCTGATTTTCAGCATGATGGGGGTACTCAATTTCGCGCATGCCAGTTTTTACATGCTGGGCGCCTACATCGGCTACAGCATTTCGCGCTTCACCGGCTTTTGGCCGGCGCTGCTACTGGCACCACTTGCGGTGGGTGTGTTGGGCGCGCTTTTTGAAAGAGTTTTTTTGCGCCGTGTGCACAAGTTCGGTCATGTGCCGGAGCTGCTTATCACCTTCGGCATGTCTTACGTGATCATTGAGCTGGTGCAGCTGGTGTGGGGTCGTATCACGCTGGAGTTCAAGCCGCCTGAATCCTTGCAAGGGCCTGTTTTCACGTTGGTCAATGACGGTGTCAAAGGCATCAGCTTGCTGTGGGGCGCAGCGCCCGCCGATGTGTGCAGCGCCGCCGATGCGGCTGTGCGTGTGGTGTGCTCGCCTTTCCCGGCCACCCGGGGCTTCATGATGCTGGTGGCGCTGGTGATGCTGGGTGCGGTCTGGCTGCTGCTCACGCGCACGCGCATCGGCCTGGTGATCCAGGCTTCGCTGACACACCCTGAGGCCGTCCAAGCTCTGGGGCACAACGTTCCCCGGGTCTTCATGCTGGTGTTTGGTGCCGGTTCTGCCTTGGCGGGCCTGGCCGGCGTGATTGGCGGCAGCACTTTCCTGACCGAGCCGGCGATGGCGGCGGCGGTGGGCTCGGTTATTTTTGTGGTGGTGGTGGTCGGTGGTTTGGGATCGCTTTCGGGGGCGTTTTTTGCCTCTGTACTGATTGGCGTGTTGCAGACTTTTGCTGTGGCCATGGACCATTCCCTGATCAGCCTGGCGCAACAATGGGGGCTGAGCCTGGGGCCTGCCAGCCTGAACAACTCCTACCTCAAGCTCACTCTGGCGCAGGTCGCGCCCATCCTGCCCTATCTTTTTCTGGTGCTGATACTCATTTTCAGACCGCGTGGCTTGCTGGGTAAGCGGGAAGGCTGATCCTGTGAACACCCATTACGAATACAAACCTGCCAACGTCGGGCGCTGGTTGATCTGGAGCCTGTTTGCTGTGGTGCTGGCGGGTGCGCCGCATATTTTCACAAGCGGTCTGGGCACCACGGTGCTCACGCAAATGGGCATTGCCATCATCGCTTGTCTCTCCTACAACATACTGCTGGGGCAGGGCGGCATGCTCAGTTTTGGCCATGCGGTCTACACCGGTCTGGGTGCTTTTTTGACCATGCATGCCCTCAACCGCATTGGTGAGGGACTTCCGCTGCCGGTCTCGCTGCTGCCATTGGTGGGCGGTCTTGCGGGCATTGGCTTTGCGGTCTTGTTCGGCTATGTGAGCACGCGCAAGTCCGGCACCACTTTTGCCATGATCACTTTGGGCCTGGGCGAGCTGGTGTTTGCCTTGTCACTCATGATTCCGGAGTTTTTTGGCGGTGAGGGTGGTGTCTCCGGTAACCGGGTTGCCGGGCCGGTGCGTGCGGGTATCAGCTTTGGCCCGCCGCTGCAGATTTACTACTTGATTGCGGTCTACACATTCTTGTCTGTGGCGGCCATGTTCGCCTTCACGCGCACGCCGCTGGGCCGCATGCTCAATGCTGTGCGTGACAACCCGGAGCGGGTTGAGTTCGTGGGCTACAACACCCGCATGGTCCGCTATATCGCTTTTATCCTGGCCGGTTTTTTTGCCGGCATTGCGGGCGGCTTGGGTGCTTTGAACTTTGAGATCGTGACGGCCGAAGTGGTGGGGACGGCTCGCTCAGGGGCTTATTTGCTGTTTACCTTTTTGGGCGGTGCGACCTTCTTTTTCGGCCCCATCATTGGCGGCATTTTGATGGTGCTGGCCTTTGTGCTCTTGTCCGAGTTCACCAAAGCCTGGCTTTTGTACCTGGGCCTGATCTTTATTTTCATGGTCATGTATGCGCCCGGAGGGATTGCCAGCCTGATCATGATGAACCTGCGGCTGGCCAAATACGGGCGACTGCGTCAAATCTGGGTCAGTTATCTGGGTCTGGGCATGTGCGCGCTGGTTGTGCTGACCGGCGCAGCGGTCTTGATTGAGATGGTTTACCACCTGCAACTGGGCAGCGCCGTGGGCCCGCAACTGCAGTTTTTAGGTCTGTCATTCAATGCCGGTGACATGAACAGCTGGTTCGGTGCGGTCTTTGTCTTGCTGACAGGTCTGGGTTTGTTTGAACTGCTGCGCCGGCAGTTCTTGCGCGAATGGAGTGACATTCAAGAGCGCATCGAAGAAGAAACGAAACGCCGGGATCTCCTATGAGCCAGACCCCTTCGCACTTTTCGCTTGAGCTCATAGACCTGCGCAAGAGCTTTGGTAAGACCGAAATCATCCGCGGCGTCAACCTGGCTGTGCGCCCCGGCGAGCGCGTCGGCATCATCGGGCCCAACGGCGCTGGCAAGTCGACCTTGTTCAACTTGATCAGCGGGCGCTTTGGGCCCAGCAGCGGACAGGTGCTGCTCAATGGTCAGCGCATTGATGGCAAACAACCCTACGAGATCAACCGGGCGGGATTGAGCCGCAGCTTCCAGATCACCCATGTTTTCCCCAAGCTCAGCGTGTTTGAAAACCTGCGTTGCGGCTTGCTTTGGAGCATGGGCTACCGGTACAGCTTCTGGAAGTTTCTCGCTGACCTGAAGGACGCGAATGAGCGCACCCTGGAATTGATGAGCATGATCAAGCTGGACAGAAAACGCGACATGTTGGCCGCCAACCTCACCTATTCTGAGCAGCGCGCCCTGGAGATTGGTATCACGATTGCAGGCGGTGCTCCCGTGATTTTGCTGGATGAACCTACCGCCGGCATGAGCCGCAGCGAAAGCCGTGATTTTGTCCGCCTGATCAAAGAGGTCACTGTCGGCAAGACTTTGCTGACCGTTGAGCATGACATGGGCGTAGTGTTCGGCCTGGCCGACAAAATTGCCGTCGTGGTTTACGGTGAGGTGATTGACTTTGACTTCCCTGACAAAGTGCGCGCTAATCCGCGCGTTCAAGAGGCTTACCTGGGCTCGGTTGTTGCTGACGCGCAAAGCGGGGGGCACTGAGCATGCTCAAAGTTGAGAACCTGCAGGCCTTTTACGGCAAAAGTCACGTGCTGCACGGCATCAGTTTTACCCTGCAGCCTGGCGAAATTGTGGCCTTGCTGGGGCGCAACGGCTCGGGCCGATCAACCACGGCCAAAGCCATCATGGGACTGGTGGATTGCACGGGTGACATCGTCTGGAAGGGCCGGCAGCTGGCCGGTTTGCGTAGTTTTGAAGTCGCTCACGCAGGCATTGGCTACGTGCCTGAAAACCGCGATATTTTCCCGACACTGAGCGTGCACCAGAACCTCTTGCTTGGCCAAAAGCGCGGCGGCAAGCCCAGCCAATGGAATTTTGAGGACATGTACAAGATGTTTCCGCGCTTGCGGGAACGCCAGCACACCGAAGCCGGTGTGTTGTCTGGCGGCGAGCAGCAAATGCTGACACTGTGCCGCACCCTGATGGGCGATCCGGAATTGATCATCATTGACGAACCTACCGAAGGTCTGGCGCCAAAAATCGTTGAGCAAGTCGGTGAATTTTTACGAACGCTCAAAGCCAGGGGCGTGTCTGTTTTGTTGATTGAGCAAAAGCTCACCATCGCCATGGCGATTTCTGACCGGGTCTTGGTGATGGGGCACGGGCGCCTGGTTTTCGAGGGCAGCCCAGACGACTTGCGTAATGATGCGAACACCCGGCACGAATGGCTTGAGGTTTAGGCTTTATCGCTTGACTTGCTGCCGGTACGTAGTTCGTACAATGCTAAAAAAGAACGCTCGTTCTATTTACGAAAGAACTCTCACATGACAGCGCATTACAAAGTCCTCGGCAGCGTGGCGGTCATCACGCTCGACAACCCGCCGGTCAACGGCCTGGGCATGGCCACGCGCCGCGCCGTCACTGACGGTCTGCAGCAGGCCAATGCGGACGCTGCAGTGCAATCCATCGTCATCACCGGTGCCGGCAAGGCTTTTTCGGGCGGTGCCGACATCAAGGAATTCGGCACCGACAAAGCCATGGCCGAGCCCAATTTGCTCAGCGTGATCCTGGCCGTCGAGAACTCGGCCAAGCCCGTGGTGGCTGCCATTCACTCGGTCTGCATGGGCGGCGGGTTGGAGCTGGCGCTCGGTTGCCACTACCGCATAGCCGCGCCGGGCTGCAACGTGGCCTTGCCCGAAGTCAAGCTGGGCCTCTTGCCGGGTGCCGGCGGCACGCAGCGCCTGCCGCGCGCCCTGGGCGTAGAGCCGGCGCTCAACATGATCGTCAGTGGCGAGCCCGTGAAAAGCGAGTTGCTGGCCATGGTCCCCGGCCAGAAACTCTTTGACAAGATGGCTGCGTCCTTAGAAACCCTGGCCGCCGAAGCCCTGGCTTTTGCGCAGGAAGTGGCCGCCGTGAGGCCGCTGCCGCTGGTACGCAACCTGCCGTGCCGCCATCCGCAAGGCGATGCTTACTTTCAGTTTGCCCGCAACATGGTCAAGGGCATGGCCAAAAACTACCCGGCCCCCGCCAAGTGCGTGGATGCCGTGCAAGCCGCCACCCAGAAAAAATTCATTGACGGCATGCTGTTCGAGCGCGAGCTCTTCATCAACCTGATGTGGGCACCAGAATCCCGCGCCCTGCGCCATTTGTTCATGGCCGAGCGCGCAGCGTCCAAGATCGCAGACGTGCCCGCCGACACGCCGCAGCGCAGCATCCAGTCGATTGCCATCATTGGCGCCGGCACCATGGGCGGCGGCATTGCCATGAACTTCCTCAACGCCGGCATGCCAGTCAAGATGCTGGAGATGAAGCAAGACGCGCTGGACCGCGGCATCGCCACCATCCGCAAGAACTACGAAGCGCAGGTCAAAAAAGGCAAGCTCAAGCAAGACAAGTACGAGCAGCGCATGAGCCTGCTGAGCACCACGCTGAGCTACGACGACCTGAAAGCTGCAGACATGGTGATTGAAGCGGTGTTTGAAGAGATGGGCGTCAAGGAAAAAGTCTTCAAGGAGCTCGATCGCGTCATGAAGCCCGGCGCCATCCTGGCCTCTAACACTTCCACCCTTGACGTCAATCAGATTGCCGCTTTCACAAAGCGCCCGCAAGACGTGGTCGGCTTGCACTTTTTCAGCCCGGCCAACGTGATGAAGTTGCTCGAAGTGGTGCGCGCCGCCAAAACCGGCAAGGACGTCATGGCCACGGTC
>CANIDW010000024.1 GCA_947466165.1 Comamonadaceae bacterium
ATGGCGGCGCGTCCTTCTTCTGCCTCCATGCCGTTTTCTGCAATGTTGTTGGATGAACCCACACCGATGTAGAGTTTTTGTTGGTCCACGCTGGGAATAATGCTGCGGGTCCAATGTCCACCCGGTTTGAAGCTGGCCAATTTTTGACCTGATCCTTCAATGCTGAGCGCGTTTTGTGTGTAGGGAAACACCACCAAGCCATCGGTATTGCCTACATAAAAGCGACCATCCACCAAGGCCATGCCAAAGGGCTGGTTTAAATCTTTCAAAAAGGTTTGCTGAATATCAGCCACACCATCGGCATTGGTATCGCGCAATACCGTAATGCGATTAGCGCTCACGCCCAAGGCACGCGCACGACGCAAAATGCTTTTTTGAGCGAAGTCAAAAATACCTTTGGTCTTTCCGCCCGGACTACAGGCTTCGGCCACCAGCACATCACCATTGGGCAGAACGTCGATCCATCGTGGGTGCAACAGACCACTGGCAAAGGCATTGACGGCCAATCCGGGCGCCACTTCAGGGAGTTGGCCCTTGTCCCAGCCACGGGCAGCCGGCATTTTGAGGGTGGGAATGGCTTGAGGCTTACCCTTGGGAATGGCGGGTTTTTCGCCGAATGCTTGAGAGTCGGCCTCTCCACTTTGACGGCGTATGAAAATTAAAACACTACCAATAATCAGAGCAAACCGAGCAAACACGGCGTACATATAAACATCCTATTCGGGAGACTCATTAGGGGTGGATTGAAAGCGATCTTCGATTGCGCCTGTGTTGACTTCGAATGACATCGTTGCTGCGTCGTAGAGATTATCACCAGGTCGCTGCTCACCCATCCAAGGTCCAGCATTTCCGATGCCCCAATGGGCTTTTTTATTTTCTGAATCAGCCTCTCCCTTGGCCCGGGGTGAGTGTGAAAGTCATTTTGTCGCGCCAAGCCGGGCCGCTTGACGCGCCTGCATTGGATGCGGCCGCTTTCGCGGCCGCGGGTTCGGAATGCGGCGCCTGTGCGGCAGCTGCAATTTCATGGCCCCAAAATGGTTGGATCCGATCGTAGTAACTGTTCACCATGTGCCTCAGATGTTGGCGGGCGCCAGGACATTTTTTCAATAAGCCGGATGATTACTTTGCGAACGCCTCTAAAAATCGAGCCCTCCTGCACAATGGGGTTCAATGATTTCTCTTGCAACACCCGAGTCGCGACTACGTCTGGCGCTGACTCTCTTATGGCTCACGCCCGCCCTCTGGTCCGTTAACTACCTCGTTGCCCGCAGCGCGCCCGGGGTGGTTGAACCGCACATGCTGGCATTAGGGCGCTGGAGTTTGGCCGGATTTATCTTGAGCTTTATCGCCCGCAACGAACTCTGGCGCTTGCGCCGCAGCATCTTGCAGCTGGGCTGGCAATACCTGGCGCTGGGCACTTTGGGCATGCTGGTTTGCGGCGCCTGGGTTTATCAGGGTGCCAAGACCACCTCTGCAATGAACATGGCGCTGATCTACGCCGCTTCTCCGGTGCTGATTGCGCTGGGCGCGGTGCTTTGGCTGGGCGAGCGGTTTTCCTGGCGGCAGGGCTTGGGCGTGGCCCTTGCCCTCACGGGTGTGTGCCATGTGGTGGTCAAAGGCCAGTGGATGTCACTGGCCCATGTGCAATGGACGTCGGGTGACGGCTGGATTGTGTTGGCCATGATCTCATGGGCCGGCTATGCATTGCTGCAAAAAAAGTGGGCCAGCCCGCTGAGTGCTACGGCGCGGCTGGCGGCTATTTGCATGGGCGGAGTTCTGGTGCTTTTGCCTTTTGCCGTTTGGGAATGGCTGCAGGCAGACACCCCGCCATGGAGCGTGCAAGCCAGTTTTCTGGTGCTTGTGGCTAGTCTGGTACCGGGCGTGGGAGCTTACTGGGCCTACGGGTTTTGTCAGAAAGTGCTGGGCGCCAGCCGGGTGGCCACCAGTCTTTACCTGGGCCCTTTGTATGGTGGCTTGGCGGCTTGGTTGGTGCTGGGTGAGTCGATGGGCTTTCACCACGTCATCGGTGCAGGGCTGATCTTGCCAGGTATTTCTCTCGCATCACAACCATCGCAGCGCTGATGCCGGCCATCAGAGGCGCCTGTTGTCTGCCCGTATTAAACTCAATTCTTAACTCAGCCAACGGAGACCCTTCATGATTTTTACTTGCGCGCCTACCTGCAAGCACCCCTATCACCAGCATGGCAAACAGGCCAAGGGCGCAGCTGGCATGTTCACCTCACTGGCTACCAAGAAGCTGGCAAACCGCAAAGACGGGCACCTCAATGTGGATGTGCACTGCCATTACTTCAACCCGACAGTCGGCCAGAAAGCATCGGTTTTAAAACCGATTGAGCAAGAGGTCGGGCATATTTTTGCCAACCAGTTAACGCGTGAAACCAATGCCAAGCAAATGCGTGACCGCGCACCCATGCTGTCTGACGTGTCTGTGCGTATTCAAGACATGGACCGCATGGGTGTGGACATTCAAGCCGTCTCGCCGGCCCCATTCCAGTACTATTATTTTGCAGAGCCTGCCTTTGGTGCCGAGCTGGCCCGCGACGTCAATGAAGGCATGGCCAAGCTGGCGGCCACCCACCCTGACCGATTGATCGCTTTGGGTACTGTGCCCTTGCAAGACGCCGGCCTGGCGGTCAAAGAGCTCAATTACGCCGTCCAGAAGCTGGGGCTGCGCGGTATTGAGATCAACACCCATGTCAACGGTAAAAACCTGACAGATCCTTCGCTCAAACTGGAGAAATTTTTCAGCCGGGTCAGTGAACTGGGCGTGCCCTTGTTCATTCATCCGAACGGCTTTACCGAAGCCAGCCGCCTGGAAAACCACTATTTCAACAACGTGATCGGCAACCCCCTGGACACCACCATTGCGGTCAGTCACCTGATCTTTGACGGTGTCATGGAGCGCAACCCGAAGTTAAAGGTGTTGCTGGCCCATGCGGGCGGCTACCTGACGCATTACTGGGCCAGGATGGACCACGTCTGGGGCGCGCGTCCTGACGGCCGCACAGTCATCAAGCGCAAGCCTTCGACTTACCTGGAAAAGTTTTATTTCGACACCATCACTTTTGACCCCGGCATGCTGCGCAACATGATTGAACGTTTTGGTGCCGACCATGTGATGCTGGGAACCGACTATCCCTACGACATGGCAGAAGTGGACCCGCTGGGTCTGGTTTCTGCGGTGAAAAAACTGAACAAAGATGACCGTGACCTGATCACCGGCGGCAACGCCGCCAAGCTGTTCAAGATCAAGTTGCCTAAAGTCAAAAAAGTCTGAGGCCGGGGCGCCTCAAGTGCTGATCGCCGGGCAGCTTTGCAAGAAGGGCCGCTGCCGGGCGGTCCGCGCTTCCCAGGCTTCGATGGCGCTGATGTGTTTGAGTGTCAGGCCGATGTCGTCCAGACCTTCCATCAACAGGGTGCGGGCGTGGGAGGCTATCTCAAAATGCCACTGCTGGCCGGCGTTGGTCTTGATCACGCCGAGGGCCAGGCTCACGTGCAGTGCTTGTTGGCCCTCAGCGGCCACCGCCCATTGAGACAGTTCGTTCCAGGCAGGCATTTCCAGTGAAATGGGCAGCACGCCGTTGTTCACGCAGTTTTCCCTGAAGAAGTCGGCCATGGCCACGCCGATCACGCAGCGGATGCCAAAAGCTTTGATCGCCCACACCGCATGTTCTCGAGAGCTGCCGCAGCCGAAGTTGCTGCCCACAATCAAGATGGGTGCCGCTTTGAAGGCCGGGCGCTCGAGCACAAAGTCGTGGTTCACCTGGCCGTCGGACGTGCGCCTCATGTAAGCCAACAAGCCTTGCGCCATGTCGGCGTTCATGTCTTTGAGGTAGGCCGACGGGATGATCTGGTCGGTGTCCACGTCGTCGCGCAGCAAAGGAGCGGCTGCGCCGTGCACTTCAATCAGGGGTTCGCGTTTCATGCCTTTGTCTCCATCAAGCGCCTGACGTCCGTCAAGTGGCCGGCAATCGCAGCGGCCGCTGCCATCGCCGGGCTGGCCAGGTGGGTGCGGACATCGCGGCCCTGGCGGTTTTCAAAATTGCGGTTGGAAGTGGCCACGCAGCGCTGGCCCGGTGAGCCGATGTCGCCATTGGCGCCTGCGCACATGGAGCAGCCTGCCTCGCGCCACTCAAAGCCCGCTTGCAGGAATATCTGGTCCAGGCCTTCGGCTTCGGCCTGCCTTTTGATGGTGCTCGAGCCCGGCACCACCAGGGCTTGCACACCGGCAGCGACCTGTCGCCCTTGCACCACGCGGGCCGCAGTGCGCAGGTCTGGCAAACGGGCGTTGGAGCAAGAGCCTATGAAGACCCTGTCAATCGTCAAGCCGTCCAGAGATTGACCGGCCTTCACCGCCATGTAGGCCAATGCGCGGGTGGCCCTGTCTTGCGCCGATGCGTCCAGCGCCATGGGCTGCGGCACGGCTTCGTTGATGCCAATGACCTGTGCGGGGTCGGTTCCCCAGGTGAGTTGCGGCGACAAGTCGGTGCAGTCCAGATGATGCTCTTCGTCAAACACGGCCTTGGCATCGGTGTGCAGCGTGCGCCACCAGGCCAGCGCTTCGTCCCAGGCCTGACCTTGGGGTGCGCCACGCCGTCCCTTGCACCAGGCTATGGTTTTCTCGTCCGGCGCAATCAGGCAGGTGCGCCCGCCCCACTCAATGGTCATATTGCACAGCGTCATGCGCGATTCGATGTCCATGGCCTCGACCACCGGACCGCAATATTCCACTGCGGTGCTGCGTGCAGCGCTCACGCCCATGCGGCGTATCAGGGCCAGCGCCACATCTTTGGCGTTCACCCAGTTAGACAAGCTGCCGTCCAGCCAGATGCGCATTTGCCTGGGCTTTTCCATGGCCATCACCTGGGTGCTCAGCACATGCACCAGCTCTGTGGTGCCGCAACCAAAGGCCAGGCAGCCGATGGCGCCTACAGTCGAAGCGTGGCTGTCGGGGCAGGCCAGCGTCAAGCCGGGCAGGGCGATGCCCAGCTCCGGCGTGACCACGTGGACGATGCCGTGCTCAGGGTCGTTCACATCGAGCACCTTCACGCCGTGGCGCAAACCAGCCTGCAGCGTGGCCTGAATATGCGGTGAGATCCGGATCACGCCTGGCCGCGTGGGCACGGTGTGGTCTTGCACCACCATCGTCAAGTCGGTGCGGCGCACGGTGCGCTCGTTCTCATCCAGCAGGCCAAAGGCGTGCGGCGCATGCAGCTCATGCACCGCGTGTCGGTCCATGTAAAGCAGGTGCTTGCCGTCGGCGCGCGTGTCCACATGGTGGAGCGCCCAAATTTTGTCAAACAGTGTGTGTGTCATGGTGGAACTTAGTTTGTGCCGTCCATTGGCTTGAGAAGCTCAGCCTCGAGCGCCAGCCAAGCGGGCAAACCGAGCGCCTGGTTGTATTGCTCAAAGCTGGCCATACGGTGGTTTACCGCATGGGTATGTTGGTCGCGGTGCAGTGTGCTCAGCACCTCATGCATGGCCTGAACAGCGGCGTAGCGGGTGGTGCCCGCGTGCAGGGCCAACACACAGCCGACTTCTTGCAGCACGGCGTCTGTCAGTTGGTTGGTCGGCGCTGATTCCTGGATCACGGTGACCAGCGGCGCACGGACCACGCCGGCCACGTAGCGCAATTCTTCTGGGGTGTTGGCGCCCATGACCAGGACGGCGTCGGCGCCGGCTTGCACATAAGCGAGACCCCGACGGGCTGCGTCTTCTAAGCCGTGCATGGACTTGGCGTCGGTGCGGGCAATGATCCAGAAATCGGGGCTGCGCCGGGCTTGTACCGCTGCGCGGATTTTTTGGGCGTGTTCTTCCTGGCTGACCACCGGGATGCCCTGGGGCAACAGGCCGCAGCGCTTGGGCGTGACCTGGTCTTCAATGTGGATGGCGGCAATGCCGGCAGCCTCAAACTCCTGCACGGTGCGCACCACATTGAGCACACCGCCGTAACCGGTGTCTGCGTCGCAGATCACCGGGATGTCCAACTGGCGCGCGATGCGCCCCACATGCTCGAGGTTTTCGCTCATGCCCAGCATGCCGACATCGGGCATGCCCAGCAAGCTGGCAGACACCGCGTTGCCCGAAAACGCTACAGCGCTGAAACCCACCTGTTGCGCGATGCGCGCAGACAAACCGTCATACACCCCGGGCACGCGCACCAATTGGCGGGTTCGGGTCAGTTCTCGCCAGGCTGCGCGCACGTTGTCTGGGCTCATGGGGTTGTCCTTTGGGCTGGGTGGTCAAGATGAAGCAAGCCCTGCATTTCAGCATAAGATGCGGAAAGTTTTTCTTCACCTCCTTGAAAAAATAGGACCCTCACAATGACCCCCATGAACCGCCGCTCTGCATTGCTCACTTGTGCCTCTTCGCTGGCTGCCCTGACGCCCGGCCTGTCCTCGGCCCAAACCGCCGCCACTTTCCCCAATAAACCCGTTCGCTGGGTGGTGCCCACCTCCACCGGTGCCGGCACCGACTTTGCTGCCCGCACGTTTGCGCAGATTGCATCTGAAAACTGGAAACAATCGCTGGTGGTTGAAAACCGCTCAGGCGCCTCCGGCATGTTGGGCCTGGATTTTGTGGCCGGCTCGGCTGCTGACGGCTACACGCTGCTGTTTTTCAGTGTGTCGCAGTTCATCGACGCAACGCTGCTGCAGAAATACAGCTTCGAGCCCACCAAGGACTTCACCCCGATTTCCATGCTGGCCACCACCCCGCTGTTGCTGGTGGCGCACGCCGACACACAGGTCAGCACGGTGCAGCAGCTGATCGCCAAGGCCAAGGCCCAGCCCAAAGCGCTCAACTACTCTTCAGGCGGCAGCGGCGGCCTGACGCACCTGGCCATGGAGGTTTTCCTGAATAAAGCCGGCATCCAGGTACTGCACGTGCCCTACAAGGGCAGCGGCCCTGCGGTGATTGACCTGCTGGCCAATGTGGTCCAGCTGTCTTTCACGACGCCGCCCGCCGCCATGCAGCACATCAAGTCGGGCCGGCTCAAGGCCCTGGCGGTCACCACCCCCACGCGTTCGAGCACGCTGCCGGACGTACCTACTTTCGCCGAGCTGGGTTTCCCGACGGTCAACATCACCAGCTGGTACGGTGTGGCCGGACCGGCCAATTTGCCTGCCGACATCACCGACAAAATTTCGCGCACCATCGCTCAGGCTGCCAAATCCGGTCCTCTGCACGACAAACTGGTGTCCAGCGGCATAGACCCGATTTTGTCTACGCCCGCTGAGATGTCGCGCATCCTGCGTAGCGAACGCGAGCAATTGCAGGCCATCGTTAAAAACATTGGCTTTAAGAAAGATTGACAGCCCCCGCTGCGCCTCAGGGGGTGTTGATTTGGCCTTGTGAAGCCTCCTAGTGAGGGCTCACTAAAGAAGGGTTCGGGCGCCCCTGAAGTCTTGCTTTGGATGGTTTAGCCTTTAAGATTGCTGCACCGCAACAAAATTTTTAAAGGTCTGCCATGTTCAACAACACTTCTTTCGACGCCATCACCAAAACCTTCAAGGAAAACGCCGCCAAGTTCAACCCGGCCGCTTCCCAGGAGGCCCTCAAGCCTTTGATGGCCAACCTCGAAGCTTGGGGCGAACTGGCTCAAAAGCAGGCGCATGCCGCCCAGGCGTCCATGACAGCGACTTTCGAGTCTTTCAAAAGCGTTAAAGAGCCACAAGGTGCTTTTGAAACCATGAAAGCCCTGGCCGAAGAGAGCATGGCCACTGCCACCAAGAACCTCAAGGACGTCACGGCGCTGGGTTTGGCTCAGTTCCACACCACTGTGGAAGCCATCGAAAAAGCCCATCCGGCACCTGACGCTTTCGCTGCCGTCAGCAAGGGCATGAAAGCTGCTGCTGCTCAAATGCAAACCGCCGTGGACTCGGTCGTCAAAACGGCTAAAAAGAAGTAATTCAAAGCCTGCCCCGGGCGCCGGCAGTTGCCGGAGCGCGGCATCTTTCAAAAGCCCTGCGAGTCAGGGCTTTTTTGCGGGCTAAAAGTTCTGCTCGTCCATCTTGCCCAGCTTGAGCGCCAGGCCGAGCGTGATGGCGGTGATCAGGATCAGCAAGCTCGAATAAACCGCTGCCACGCCGAAGTCCCCGCCAAAAGCCTGCTGGTAGGCGGCAATCGGCAGGGTGCGGGTGGCGCCGGTGTAGAGCACCAGGGTGGCAGAGAGTTCGTTGAAGATCTCCAGCCAGGCGATCACCACGCCGGCCAGAATGCCGGGGCGCATCAAGGGCACCATGATGCGGCGAAAGCCGGTCATGGGTTTTTCGCCCAGGCTGGAAGAAGCTTCTTCCAGCGAGGCATCAATCTGGTGAACCATGCTCGAAGACGATCGCACCACATACGGCAGCCGCCGTACAAAGTAGACGATCACCATGATGGCGGCGCTGCCTGTGAGCAGCAGAGGCGGGCCGTTGAAAACGCTGGCGTAACCAATGCCCAGCACCGTGCCCGGCACGACAAAAGGGATCATCACCAAAAAGTCCAGCAGCTTGCTGTCTGCGCTCTGGCGCCGTGTCACCACATAACCCACCAGCACGCCGGCGAGGGTGGCCAGCACCAGCGCGCAGCCGGCAAACACAAAGCTGTTCCAGATGGCGTTGCCGATCAGGTTAAAACCGTTGTGGTAGTTGACCAGCGTGAAGACCGGCTGAAACACCGCGCCTTTGATCTGCATGAACGAGGACACCAGCACCACCAGCAAGGGCAGGTTGGCAAACAGCACGGTGGCAAAGCCCAGCGCTGCAATGGCCCTGGATCCACCACTTTGTAAAGGCCCGGACGCCACGGGTTTACCGCCATCATTGGCCACTCTGCTGGCATGCGAGGCGCGCTTGCCCAGTGTCACCACCGTCAGTGCCACCAGCACCAGCACCATGCTGGTGGTCGCGGCCATGCCCGGCTCGCTGCCGATCTCGCTCAGGTAAAGGTCATAAGCCAGCGTGGCCAGCACCGGAAAACGCTCCCCTTCGCCCAGCAAGTTGGCCAGCCCGAAGTCGGCAATGGTGCCCAAAAAAACCAGCATACCGGCCGTGATCAGGGCAGGGCGCAGCAAGGGCAGGGTGACGGAATAAAACACGCCCCAGGGGTTTTTGCCCAGGCTGGCGGCGGCTTCTTCGAGTGCGCCGTCCAAGCGGGCCAGGGCGCTGCCCACCACCAGAAAAACCACCGGGTACAAGCCCAGCGCGCTGGCCAGCATGATGCCGTAGGGCCCGTAAATGGTCGGCATGGAGAGGCCTAAGGACTGGCCCCACAAGGTGACCATGCCCCCCCGGCCGAACAGCAAAATCCAGGCGTAGGCGCCAATGAACGGCGGCGACATCATGGACAGCAGGGTCAGCACCCGCAAGCTCTGACGGCCGGCAAAGCGGTAGCGCTGAAACACATAAGCCAGCGGCACGCCCAGCGCCAGCGCCAGCAAGGTGGCCCCGCTGGCCACCCACAGGCTGTTGCGCAAGGCGCGTAAAAAATAAGCCGAGCTGAAAAAGGTCTGGTAATTCTCCAGCCCCCAGGACTTGCTGGCCTGACCCCAGAAGCTTTGGCGCATCAACTCTGCCAGCGGCAAGGCCACAAAAACCAGGCACACAGCAATGCCCGCCAGCATGACCAGGCGCCAGGGGTCACGCAGCCACCCCATGGTGGAAGCGGCCAGCTTCACCTCAGGGCCCAGCCTGTTTGTGCATCAAAAAACCGCGCCAGTCCCGGCTCAAAGCGCAAGGACAGCAACTCACCTTCATCAGATTGCTGTGCCTGCAGCTCCAGGTCAAACTCAAGGCGCTGACCACCGGGCAAAACGCAGCGGTAGCGAAAGCGCGTGCCCAAAAAAGTTTTGAGTTCGACGCGCACGCCGTCCCAGCCGGGCAGGCCGGGGTCGTTGCTGCGCTGCAGGTGTTCGTGCCGCAAGGCCATGCGCAGCCCGCGTCCCGCTTGGGCCGCTGTGCCGGCAGATGCCGGCAGGCGCCGCACCCCATGCACGCCACCACCCTCAAAACAAAGGCCAGCACCGGCATCGGCCGCCATCCGGCCTTCGACCCAGATGCAGCCGCCCACAAAGTCCATCACAAAAGCATGCGCCGGCTGCTGGTAAATCTCTTGCGGCCCGGCCAATTGCAGCATGCGGCCTTCGTGCATCACGGCAATCCGGTCGGACACCGCCAGCGCTTCTTCCTGGTCGTGCGTGACATACAGCGTGGTGATGCCCAGCTCGCGCTGCATCAGACGGATTTCCTGGGGCATTTCCAGCCGAAGCTTCGCGTCCAGGTTAGACAAGGGCTCGTCCATCAGCAGCAAGGTGGGCTCGATCACCATGGCGCGGGCCAGGCCCACGCGTTGCTTTTGTCCGCCCGAGAGCTGCGAGGCGTAGCGCTCGCCAAGCTGCGCCAGCTGCACACGCTCCAGCGCCTTTTGCACGCGTTGTGCGATGTCGGCCGCCGGCAACTTGCGCGC
>CANIDW010000025.1 GCA_947466165.1 Comamonadaceae bacterium
ACTTGAGCCGCGGCAAACGCGCGGCTTGAGCGCTGCCAAAAGCAGCACTTCGCTGATATATAATCTGCGGCTTGGCCCGGTAGCTCAGTCGGTAGAGCAGAGGATTGAAAATCCTTGTGTCGGTGGTTCGATTCCGCCCCAGGCCACCATCAAATTCCGGTCTTTTTTACTTCAAGAAAGCACTCTTCCATGACATCTAGCACTAAAGCACTGAAAATTCTCACTCTGGTCCTCGCGAGTTTCATGGTTGCTGGCTGCAGCACCATGCAGAGCGCCTATGACGCAACTGTTGATTCAGCCAAGTCGGTTGCCGGCACTGTGTCTGGCTGGGTGACGCCTGCCGAGAAAAAGTAAGTCACACGCCCCGAAAAAAAGCCCGCTAGCGCAAAGCTCGCGGGCTTTTTTGTGCCTGGCCGGCAGTGCTTTAGCGTGCTTCGTCGGCCTCTAGTGCTTGGGCGCGGACTGAGCGGCCGATACCGGTGTAGTCAAAGCCCAGCTCTGCCATCATGCGCGGCTCGTACAAGTTGCGGCCGTCCATGATCACGGGCTGACGCAGCAGCTTGGTGAGCTGGGCAAAGTCAGGGCTGCGGAACTCGTGCCACTCGGTCACGACAATCAGCGCGTCAGAGCCCTCGGCCGCGGCCATGGGGTCTTTACAGAGTTCAAAGCCGGCTTGCTTTCCCCAGATGTCTGCTGCGCGCTGCATGGCCACCGGGTCAAAGGCCCGCACCCTGGCGCCCCGGCCAAGCAGTTCATTGATCAGCTCCACGCTGGGCGCCTCTCGCATGTCGTCGGTGCCCGGTTTGAAGGCCAGGCCCCAAACTGCAAACTGCATACCGGCAAGGTCTTCACCAAAGCGCTTGACGATGCGTCTGCCCAAGAGGCTGCGCTGACGGTCATTGACCGTTTGGGTGGCATTGATAATGCTTAATTCAAGGCCGGAGTCTTCTGCCATGTGGGCCAGCGCACGAACGTCTTTGGGAAAGCAGGAGCCGCCCCAGCCGCAGCCCGCGTAAAGAAAACTGGTGCCTATGCGCGAGTCGCTGCCGATGCCGACGCGAACCTGTTCAATGTCTGCGCCAACTTGCTCGGCCAGCATCGCCATTTCGTTCATGAAGCTGATACGGGTGGCCAGCATGGCATTGGCCACATACTTGGTGAGCTCTGCGCTGCGCACATCCATCATGATCAGGCGGTTGCGGTTGCGCAAAAAGGGGGCATACAGCGCCCGCATGAGCAGCGCAGCTTGTTCGTTGTCACAGCCGACAATCACCCGGTCCGGCCGCATGAAGTCTTCAATCGCAACACCTTCTTTAAGAAACTCTGGGTTCGACACCACCGCGTAAGGCAGGGCCGTGCCGCGCTGGCTCAACACGCTGCCAATGGTCTCTCGCACCCTGTCTGCCGTGCCCACGGGCACAGTACTTTTGTTCACCACCACTTTGTAGTCGTGCATGTTCTCGCCGATGGTCTTTGCGACCTTGAGTACATGTTGCAGGTCGGCCGAGCCGTCTTCGGCCGCAGGCGTGCCCACTGCAATGAACAAGATCGTGCCGTGCTCTACAGCAGCGGCCACGTCATTGGTGAAAGTCAGACGACCGGCTGCTGCGTTGCGCTGAAGCATGGGCTCAAGCCCGGCTTCATGAATGGGCGATATACCGTTTTTCAAGTCGGCGACGCGTTTGGCATCGACATCGATGCACATCACGGTGTTGCCCATCTCAGACAGGCAGGCGGCGGTGACCAGGCCCACATAGCCGGCACCAAAAACGCTGATTTTCATAAGTTTTTCCTGATTTTTTGAGTTTGATTCTTGCTATCAGTCAGGCTGAATTATGGACTGATGTTCTTCCCGTTCATGTCATGGCTTGCTTAAAGCTTGCGGTAAATGTAATAAGGCCTGACCCATGCGCAGCGCCTCACCGGTTTGAATGCCTTGGCAAACTTTAAAGCCCGAAGGCGCAAACAAAATAATGGTCGAGCCATGCTCAAACCAGCCGAGCTCCTGCCCTTTGCTGAACCGGGCGGCGCAGGGGATTTCGTTGGCGCCGCGGTAGCGCAAATTCATCAGCACATCCAGAAAATGAAAGCGCATGCTGGCCACCAAGATGGCCGCTACAGGCACCAGCGCAATCGGATGACCTGTGGCACTCAAGCGGGTGCGCAACACCGCACGTTCATTGCGGCAAAACAATCGCTCAACTCTTTGCAGTGCAATCGGGTTGACGTTCCAGGTGTCGCCGCTGATGTACGTCACATGTTCCACCTGCAAGTCGTGCGGTGCGTGAAAGCGGTGGTACATGGCAGAGGTCAGGCGCAGGGTGACAAAACAACCGTCCTTGAAGTCGGACGTGTCCTGGCTGGGGCCAAACAGCTCGGCCAGCGAGTACGGAAAGCCCTTGGCTTGCATCACCATGCCATCTACCACCTGGCCGTAGGCGCCCACGATGGCATCGCAAGGGCTGCACAAGACCGCTGCATCTGCATCGACAGGGCGTGAGCCGGGCAGCAGCTCCCGGGTGAAGCACTCATGCAAGCTGCCAAAAGACTGTTTTTTGGCATCGCTCAAGTCCAGCGTCGTGAAAAGGCGCCAGATGCGAATCGTCCAACGGGTCAGCAGCGGACTTTGGATTTGGCTGAACCAGCCCATGCAGCGCGTCAGAAAAATACGCGGCACACGGTTGGTGAGTAAAAAATTGATGTCTTCCTGGAGAAAAAATTGACGGAAAAAATTCATTTTCATAAGACTGTCAACAAACTTGGTTAGGGTTGGATATTCATTAAAGGAGACGTATGAACGAAAGCATGGCATTTCCGCTGCTGGCACTCGGCGCTCTGGCCTGGGTATTTCCAAAAGCCAAGCAAAGACTTGAACTCTCGCGTGCCAAACACCGGTCTTTGGCCGGTCACTCGCGCATCGCCAAGCGCATTGCCGGTCTGCTGCCTGGCTACAACTACGACGAAACCGTGTTTTTCAACTCCGATGGCGCCAGCAGCGCCGTGGTGGAACGCCGTCGCGACGGGTTTTTTAAACTGGCAGCGCTCTACGCCGCGCGGTTCCCGCAAAGTGTTGCTATGACAGCCAGCGCCCGGGAGATCATTTCGGACATGCAGTTCACAGGTCGCTACCGGGTGCCCTACCAATACAGTGATTTCCTGAGCCGGCACATCAAAAGCGGAAGCTTCGTCAAGGCTTCGCAAGGCGTCACAGTCACCGACCTGGACGACAACGTTTTTTATGACCTGACCGGCTCTTACGGCGTGAACCTCTTGGGTTACGACTTCTACAAGGCGAGCATCGAAGCCGGCCAGCAGACAGTCCAAGACCTCGGACCGGTACTCGGTGCTTACCATCCCTGCGTGCTGGAGAACGTGCAGCGCCTTAAAACCATCTCCGGTTTGGACGAAGTGTCTTTTCACATGTCCGGCACAGAGGCTGTGATGCAGGCCGTACGACTCGCCCGTTACCACACCAAGCGCAGCCATCTGGTGCGTTTCAGCGGTTCGTACCACGGCTGGTGGGAAGATGTTCAACCGGGGCCGGGCAATCCGCTGCCCCCGCGTGAAACGCACACACTCAAAGACATGGATGAGCGCAGCTTGCATGTGCTGCGCACCCGCAAAGACATTGCCTGCGTGTTGGTCAACCCCCTGCAAGCCCTGCACCCCAATTCGCCGGCCCCGGGCGACTCGTCCCTGGTCGACAGCAGCCGCAAAGTAGCCTATGACCGGGCGGCCTACACAGCTTGGCTCAAGCAGCTGCGTGAGGTTTGCACCGAACGCGGCATCGTCTTGATTTTTGACGAGGTATTTCTCGGTTTCAGGCTGGCACCTGGCGGCGCGCAAGCCTACTTTGGCGTGCAGGCCGACATGGTGACTTATGGAAAAACACTGGGTGGCGGCTTGCCAGTCGGTGTGGTGTGCGGCCGGTCGGCATACATGAAGCGTTTCCGCGAAGAGCGTCCCGGCGACATCTGCTTTGCCCGTGGTACTTTCAATGCCCACCCTTATGTGATGGGCGCCATGAAGGCATTTCTGGATGCGCAACAGACGCCTGAAATAGCGCGGCTTTATGAGGGGATTGATGAGCGCTGGGATGGCAGGGCCGATCAGCTCAACAGCATGTTGGCACAGCAGGGCTTGCCGGTTCGCGTGGCCAATATGTCGACGGTCTGGACGGTGCTTTACACCAGGCCATCGCGCTACAACTGGATGCTGCAGTTTTACCTGCGTGCGCATGGTCTGGCATTGAGCTGGGTTGGCAGTGGCCGTCTCATTTTCAGTTTGAACTACGGAGATGTGGAGTTTGCTGAAGTCGCCAAGCGCTTTACCCAGGCAGCCCAAGACATGCAAGATGCCGGTTGGTGGGATGGTCCTGAGCAAAGCAACCAGACCATTCGCAAAGGGATTTTCAAAGAGATGCTGCGCCAACCGCGCTGAGGGGCTTGCCGGCAGGGCGTTTGAAGACTCTGCCGGCAAATCCATGTGGGCAGGTCAGTCGCGACGCACGTGTTCCATGGGGTCGATCATCTCGCCGCGCAGCAAAGCCAAAGGCGCCTTGTAGTAAAGCATGATGTCGTGAAAGGGGTCGGTGACAATTTTCAAGGCCCAGACCAAGCCGGTCATCAAGTCCTTTTGAACCCACAGTTGCAGCACCCGAAACAGCAGACCGGCCACACCCAGCGCCAGCCAGGACAGGCCGACGTCGTTGAGAAACTCCATCAAACCGTTGGCGGGAACAATCAAGCCGAAGAGTGAGGGCTCAAGCCAGAGCACCACAGGCATCAACGCCCAGATGGCCAGAAGCACAATTTTGCGGCGAATGTTGTAGCCGATCTTGATTTCCTCTTTGTGCTCGTCAGTGGCCTGGTTCACATGGTCATAGCCGCGGGGCTCAAAAAAGAAGTGACCCGCCTGGCGGCTTGTCATAGAAACTGTCCAGGCCAGCAGCGCAGCCCAGGCCGGGTTGACGAACAGCAGCGCATACGAAGTCACAAAACTCAAGGCGCTGACCAGGTGCAGGCTCTGGTTGATGCGGCTGTGGTGGTAATAACGGTGGTCATCCCAGCGCTGGGTTTTCAATTCATCGAAAATTGCGGGCATAAGAACCTCAAAGAGTTTTCAAAAAGCAAGCCGCAATGCAATTTGATTTGCATTGAGTCTTCAATTTAGTCTGCCAGCATGACATTTTCATGACGTGGTGGTTTCAATTTAAAAAAAGGCTTGTCACAAAATCGTTATCTACCGCCGGCAAGATTCGGGCATGGAATTTGAATACCCACAAAACTTGCTTGTAGACAATTTCCCGGCGAACAACCGGTCATTGCGCATTGCGGTCGTATCAGAAACTTACCCGCCGGAAGTCAACGGCGTTGCCGTGACCTTGTCTAAGGTGGTGGAGGGTTTGCGCAACGCAAACCACGCGGTACAGCTGATCAGATTGCGACAAAACGGCACAGATGCCGCTGCCCAGGATGACATGTATGCAGGCTATCAAGAAGTCTTGATGCGTGGCTTTCCTATCCCCAACTACCCGGACCTGCGCATGGGTATGCCGTCCAAAAGTGCCTTGATAAAACTGTGGCAGCTCAAGCGGCCGGACATTGTCCACATCGCCACCGAGGGGCCCTTGGGCTGGTCTGCTTTGCGCGCTGCCATGTACTTGAAGCTGCCGGTGTCAACCGACTACCGGACTAATTTTCAAAGCTACAGCACGCACTACGGCGTTGGCTTTTTATACAAGCCCATCATGGCTTATCTCAAAAAATTCCACAACCATGCAGGCTGCACCATGGTGCCGACGGAAGCCTTGCGCGCCTCTTTGGCAGCGGTTGGTTTTCAAAGGCTCAAAGTGGTCAGCCGCGGGGTCGACACAGTTGCTTACGACCCGGCACACCGCAGTCAGGCCCTGCGTGAGCAATGGGGGCTGGCCCCGCAAGATTTGGCAGTGCTGTGTGTGGGGCGCCTTGCCAAAGAAAAAAATCTGGATTTGTTGCTGCGCGCATTCGAAGCCATACAAGCACGCCAGCCAAGCGCACGCCTGGTGCTGGTGGGTCACGGCCCGATGCTGCAAGAGTTAAAACTCAAGTGCCCCGGGGCGATTTTCACCGGTCAGTTGCGCGGTCACAGCCTGGCCGAGCACTATGCCTCAGCCGACCTTTTTTTGATGCCCAGCCTCACCGAAACATTTGGCAATGTCACCACCGAAGCCATGGCCAGCGGCCTGCCGGTAGTGGCATTCAATTACGCTGCGGCGGCAGAAATGATCGTCAGCGGTGTCAATGGTCGCCTGGCAGCGATGCGCGATGCAGAAGATTTTGTGTTTGCGGCGAGCGAAGTCGCAGCGCAGCCGGTGCAACTCAAAAGCATGGCTGCAGCAGCGCGTCAGACAGCGCTAGGGCTGGACTGGGCTTGCATTGTTGAAAAATTCGAAAACGAACTGCTTGAGGTGATAGATGCAAACCGCATCCCCACGATCAACGGCACCCCATCGAAGGGCTCGCCATTCAAGGTCTCGCGCGTCTGATCATCAGGCCCAGCGCGACTGCGGTACACAGGCCAAACAGGGTCATCAAGCTGATGATTGAAAAATCGGCCGCCACCAGCCCCGCGTAAATCCCCAGCATGCACAAAACACTCAGGTTTTCATTAAAACCCTGAACGGCAATCGACCGCCCGGCAGTTAACAGTACAAAGCCCCGGTGTTGCAGCAGCGCATTGAGCGGAACCACCAAAATACCGCCCACCGCACCCATGACCGACAGCACGACCAGGGCGGTACTCAGCTGCGTTGCATGGGCGCTGGCCATGATGAGCAAGCCCATCAGCACACCCGCCGGTAAAACCCGCTTGGCGTTTTGCAGCGCAATCCAGCGGCCGGCTATGCCTGCGCCCGCCACCACGCCGACGGCCACAGCCGCTTGCAAGTAGGCCGCGTGCTCCAGCGGTAAACCCAGTATGTCAGCCGACCACTTCAACACCACAAATTGCAGCGTTGCACCCAGGCCCCAGAAAATCGTGGTCACGCCCAGGGACAAACCGCCTTCTGCGTCCCGCCACAGCAAACGGTTGGAACGCCAGAAATCTTTCATCAACTCAATGGGGTGCAGTGTGCTGGCCGGGTACTTTGCACCGCTGTGCGGTATGCCCATGTTCAGCACGCTGGCCAGTGCGTAGATCAGCAGCAGCGTCACCAGCGAAGGGTACAGCGCAGAGTGCAAAACCAGCGTATCTAACAAAGGCAGACTGCCCAAGCCGGCCATGACGCTGGTATTGACCAAGACCCCGCCTAGCACGGCGCCCAACAAGGCGGCGCAGACGATGGAGGTTTCCAGCCAGCCATTGGCTTTGACCAGATGATCGGGGCCGACGATTTCGGTGATCAGCCCGTACTTGGCCGGCGCATAAGCGGCCGCACCCAAACCGGCAATGGCAAAAGCCACCAGCGGGTTCAAACCCAGCAACAAAGCGCACACGCCCACAATCTTGATGCCATTCATGCATGCCATCAGCCGCGCTTTAGGAAAGGCATCGGCCAGCGGTCCGACAAAAGGGGCCAGCACCACGTATGACACCGTGAAAACAAACTTCAACAGCGGTGCCCACCACACCGGCAGACCTTGCTCAGACAGCAGTGCAATCGTGACAATCAGCAAGCCGTTGTCAGCCAGTGCAGAAAAAAACTGAGCCGCAAGGATGAGATAAAAACCTGATGGCATCGCACCGATTCTGCGGTGCGATTAAGTCAACTGGCAGTCATTGCAGTGACAAAGGCGTGACGGAAAAACCGCTTACCGGTCAGTGATTTACCAGCCGTTTTGCCGGGTCAACACAAAAGGCACATCAGGCGCATCGGGCACGGCCTCGTTACTGAGGTCTTTCCACAGGCCTTTGACCGTGCGACCGCAGCTGCCCTCGACGATCTGGCCGTCCCAGCTGGCCGTCAGGTTGGTGCCATTGGAAGACTCGTCCAGCAGCAGCGCGCCGGCTTCAATGTCGCCGGCCAGCTGGGCGCGGGTGGCGTGGCCCGCGACCCTGCCGCCGGGCGCGCTGCGCAGGTCGCGCTGCACTATGCCTGCCAGGCTGTCGCTGAACTCGGCGTGCTTTTCCAGCAGCACCAGGGCCTGCACCGGCAGACCGCGTGGCGGCTTGTCAAACACTGCCAGCCACTGGCCGTACAACTGCGGCGCCAGCACCTGCTTGGCAGCGGGGCAGGGCGCCGCTGGTGCCGCAGCAGCACCGGCCGGCCGCTTGGCTTGCTGGGCCTGCGCGCCAGCCAGCGTCAGCGCCAGAGCTGCGCCCAGAAACCAGCGGGCACCGGCAATTAAAAACAGTGAACTTGGCATGCGCTGCGTGCTCATGGGTACCTCAAAAGCCGGCTTTGGATTCTGCCAGCGCTTTGGCCGCTGCGCCATCGGCGGCGCGCTGTGCAAACTCGGCACGCAGAGCGCGGATTTTTTCATGCGGGTCTTCGCGCACGGTGGTCTTGTCCAAGCCCATCTCGCCGACAAAGCGGCTGACGGTGCCGGCAATCATCTCGCGGCCTTTTTTGCGGCGGCGCAACCAGCTCACGGCCAGCGTGCGCTGTGCGCGCGTGATGCCCACGTACATCAACCGGCGCTCTTCCTGCAAGCGCAGCGCAATGCTCTCGGCGTTGGTACCCAGCTCATTTTCTTCGTCGAGCTTGAAGGGCAGCAGCCCCTCAACGCAGCTGACCAGCATCACATGCGGCCACTCCAGTCCCTTGGCGGCGTGCAGCGTGGACAGGGTCACCACGTTCTGCTCGCCCTCGCGCTCGCTGATGGTGGACAGCAGGGCGATGTTCTGTATCACCTCGAGCATGTTTTTGCGTTCTTTTTCCATGGTGGTGCCGGCTGCGTCTTCAATTTGTCCGCCACAGCGCTGCGCCATCCAGTCGCAAAAATCCATCACATTGCTCCAACGCGCAGCGGCCACCGTCTCGCTGTCCTCCGCGTCGTACAGATGCTTTTCGTAGTCGATGTCTTTGAGCCAGTCGGTCAGGAACACGCGGGCGTCTTCAGCGCCCACGGTGTTTTTGGCGCGGTACTCCAGCTCGTTGAGGTAGCGGCCAAACTCGTGCAGCGAGCCCACCGCCTTGGCCGGCAACACCGTGCCCAGCGAATGGCTGAACAGGGACTCAAACAGGCTGAGCTTGTACAAACTCGCAAAGTTGCCCAGCGCTTGCAAAGTGGTGTGACCGATACCGCGCTTGGGCGTAGTGACAGCGCGCATGAAAGCCGGGTCGTCGTTGTTGCTGAGCAGGCGCAGCCAGCAGCACAGGTCTTTGATCTCCGCGCGGTCAAAAAAGCTTTGACCCCCTGAGACCTTGTACGGAATCTGCGCGCGCCTAAAAGCCTTTTCAAACACCTTGGCCTGGTGGTTGGCGCGGTACAGCACGCTGAAGTCTTTCCATTCTTTGTACTGGCTGCCGATGGCCAGCAACTCGCCACCTGCGCGCAGGCTCTGGATGCGCGCGACCACGCGGTCGGCCTCGTGTTCTTCGCCGTCGCAATCGACCACGCGCACCGGCTCGCCCTCGCCCAGTTCGCTGAATAACGTCTTCGGGTAGAGCTTGGGGTTGGGTCCGATCACATTGTTGGCCGCGCGCAAAATCGCGCTGGTCGATCGGTAGTTTTGCTCGAGCTTGACGACCTTGAGCGTCGGGTAATCGACCGGCAGGCGCTTGAGGTTGTCCAGCGTGGCGCCGCGCCATCCGTAGATGGACTGGTCGTCGTCGCCCACCGCCGTGAAGCCCCCGCGCGCACCGACCAGCAGCTTGAGCAGCTCGTACTGCGTGGCATTGGTGTCCTGGTATTCGTCCACCAGCACATGGCCCAGGGCCGCCTGCCATTTGTCGCGCACCGCGGCGTGCTCTTGCAGCAGCTTGAGAGGCAGGCCGATCAGGTCGTCAAAGTCCACGCTTTGGTAGGCCGTCAGCCGCTCTTCGTAGCGCGCCATGATGCGCGCCAGCGTGCGGTCCTCATCGTTCTCGGCCTGTGCTTCGGCCTGAGCGGCGTTCAGCCCGCTGTTTTTCCAGGCGCTAATACGCCACTGCCACTGGCGGGCGGTCGCAGCGTCTGTGCTGCCGCCGGCGTCTTTGATGATGCTGGTGACATCGTCGCTGTCCAGAATGCTGAA
>CANIDW010000026.1 GCA_947466165.1 Comamonadaceae bacterium
AAGGCAGTAGAAGAATCAAGTCGACCGATATCTAAATTTTTGGCAATCCCCAAAGCTTTATGTTGCGGCACTTCAATACCATTGGCCTCTAAAAAACTAACACTGAAACCATTAATTTCATCGGTCCAAGGAGCACAAAATGCAAGTCGTTTCACACCTAATAAATTGAGCGCTTCAATCGTGGCAGTTGCTGCAGTAGTAGCAGGTTTATCAGATGCATCTTCCATTATTTTCTTTAGTACTTGATCGTAACCAAGGCCTTTGCGCGATGAAGGTGCAGTTAAGCCGAGTAAGAGAACATCCACATCTGCATCCGCCAGCATTGCAGATCCCTCATCTAACTTCTCCACGATTTTGATCGTCGATTCGGCTTCAACGTGAGTGAGTTTTAAACGTGAAATATGTAAAGATGTGTTTCTTGGTAGGGCAGCACAAAACTCGCGCTCTTGAACAGTATTCGAAGATGGAATTAAAGAGCCAATACGTTTGAATACCTGACTATTGGCCATTTTTATGACTCCTTGATAATTTTTTTGACGGCTGATTCAAGTGCGATGTGCAACGTTGACCAATCGCAATAAGGCTGAGAATTTTTTGCATTAGATGTCAGCCTACGGGCATTTCAGCGAGCAACTTGCCGTAGCCCTGAATTTTTTCAATTCCCTGAACCGCCTGCACGCAAGCCCAAGCCGCAACTTGATTGGTTGTGACAATCGGAATGCCAAATTCCTTTTCCCAAGCATCAATAAAATTCATGACGTGATACGCGCCACCGGCAACAATCATGGCATCTGGCTTCAGCTTTGCTTGCTCCGCCAGAGTCTTTCTCGCTAGTTCTGGCCCAAGGTGAGTAATTGCATTTGGATCTGTCATATTAAAAGATGACACATCAGCGAATTGAAGACTGTGAACCCTTTCGAAATATTTCTGTCCACGCTGAACCAAATCCTTGTTGTATGGCGATAGCAGCGTAACCCGCTTAGCATTTAAAGCCTTCAACGCACGGCCTATAGCAAAAGCAGTGGTGTGAGCGGGTACGTTTGCAATTCTCCGAATCCGCGCAACCATGGTTGACTCATAGTCTTCATCACCATAAAAACTTGCAGCAGTTTGGAGAACAACAATAGCGGCGGGTTTAATGCTTCCCAAAAGCTCCGACTGATAGTCGATGTCGGCATCATGTTCGCGCCATCCCACCTGGTCAACTGAGCTGACTTTTAAGCGCGCAAAATGCACCTGGTAGCTTTTGGGCAGAACCCTGTTCATATCTATTTCGACAGCTGTGTTGGCCGAAGGGATGAGCATTCCAAGGGTATGAATCATTACAAGTATCTCAATCGATTTTAATTCTGGCGGCCGTGATCAATTTTTGCCATTTCATTAATTCCAAGCCAATAAATGAATTTAATTCTTCCGGGGAACTACCAATAGGATGTGCGCCGGCACGTAACAGCGATTCTTTAGCTTGTGGAGTACCAAGAACTTTAACAAAAGCATTTTTCAACAGGTTGATCGTTGCGCTTGGAGTTCCGACAGGTGCCACTATTCCAATCCAGTCTGCCACTTCAAAATCTTGCAAACCGGATTCGGAAACCGTAGGAACATTCGGCAAACTGGGATCTCTCTTTAATGTTGTCACTGCCAATGGAATCAACCGACCTGCTTGTATTTGCTGAAAAGCAGAAGGTACCGCCGCAAACTGAAGGGTTGTGACCCCACCGAGCAGGGCGGCAATGGACTCGCCCCCGCTTTTGTAGGGGATGTGGATCATCTGAGTTCCGGATATATGATTAAAAAGCTCTGCAGCTAAGTGTGGTGTGCTTGCATTACCAGCAGATCCGTAGTTGATGGATTTTGGATTTGCTTTTGCATATGCAATCAATTCTTTGATAGATCTGACAGGGAAACTGGGGTGAACAACGATCACCAAGGGCACCTTTGCGATCAAAGTAACTGACGAAAAATCTTTCTCGGTATTAAAGGGAATCTTGCTCATCAGCGCTGGATTTGCGGCAAATGATGTATTGGCCACTCCCAAGACGTAGCCATCAGGATTTGCTTTTGCAACCTGATTCATGCCAATCGTTGCGCCTCCTCCAGGCCTATTTTCAATGATCACCGGTTGACCGATTTGTTCGGAAAGCGCGGGCGCTAGAAGTCGCATTACGACGTCATTCGAGCCTCCGGGTGCGAAGGGTACTACCACCTTTACCTGCCGTATGGGAAAGTCATCCGCAGCAAAAACCATTGCGCGGGTGCCCACTACGAAAAAGCTGAAAACTAAAACTGATAGCTTTAAATATTTTTGAAAATGATTCATAACAATCCTTGTTGAGTGTTAAAAGTTAATCAATTGGTCACATTGAGATTTTCATAATTCTTCACAATGTTGTCTTCGTATCAAACCATCCCGCCGTTCGGTTGGATCACTTGCCCGTGGATCCACGATGCCTTGCCGGAAGCCAAGAAGCTCACGACATCGGCAATTTCATCCGGTGTGCCTATCCGATTGAATGGGCTCATCCCAGCGGCCTTGGCTTTGGCCTCGTCGGTCTTGCCGGCGCGGAATAAATCGGTGTCCACCGGTCCTGGTGCTACCGCGTTGACGCGCACGCCACGGCCGGCCAACTCCTTGGCCATGGAGCGAATCAAGCTTTCGACCGCCGCCTTTGTTGCCGTGTAGGGGCCACCCCCCGGAATGCCAACCCGTACCATGGATGTGGTCAACGCAATAATATTGCCGCCGTCAAGCACATGCTGTGCCGCTGCGCTCAGCACATTGAATGCGCCAACGATGTTGACTTCCACAAGTTGGCGAAAAGACTCCGGTTTGAATTGCGCCAAGGGACCAGGCGGCACGTTGATGCCGGCGTTAGCAACCACGCAAGATGGCAGTGCACCAAAGTCACGAGCCACATCTGCAAAAGCTTGAGCCACCTGAGCTGAATTGCAAATATCTACTGCATAACCTTTGATACGAGATCCGCCCATATTGGCTGGGAGGTTGGGGGCGCTACTTACATACGTGTAGGCGACGTCGTAGCCGGACTCGGCCAGTTTATGAACACAGGCGGCACCAATGCCGCGTGTGCCTCCGAATACAAGTGCTATCTTTTTGGTCATGTGAAATCCTTAAACATAAAAAATCAGGCGACGTACGGTTTTCCGTAAACAGGTTCTTTGAAGGCTGTAGGCGGCAGCTGCCATGTCCCAGTTGACGGTGGCCTGATTTCCGCATCTACGTGCACATCTATGACGCAAGGTCGCTTATTTCGCAAGGCTTGCTCCACAGCAGGGCCCAACTCGTTTGGCCGTGTGACGGTGTAACCATCTGCACCGCAAGCTCTGGCCCAAGCGGCGAAGTCGGGGTTGTAGCGCTCACCGGTTTCACCTTTGTAAAAGGCTGTCCCGATTTCACGACCATTGAACAACCCGTGTTGAATGTCCCGGATCGCTCCCCATGCAAAGTTGTTCCAGACAATCCAGACCACCGGCAAGTTGTATTCGACCGCAGTGCATAAAACATAGGGGGCCATGGTGAAACCGCCGTCACCAACCACCGCAACACAAGGACGGTCAGGAGCCGCCAGCTGCGCGCCCATGACGCCGCAGACGCCAAAGCCCATTGAAGAATAGCCCCAGCTATTGAGCATGCTCTGAGGACGCTTGGATTTCCAAAACTGCATGAACCAGTTGTGGTGAACACCGGAATCCAGCGCCAGGATCACATCATCAGGCAATATTTTTTGCAGCGTACCGACCACGAACTCAGGACGCAAGGGGTTGGTTGAGTCACCGAAATGCGGCCGCACAAAGGCTTCCCACTCCGCTTGCCAGCCCTGAACCTGTGCCCGCCACGAAGCGTAGCGGCTGGCTTCAATGCCAGGGCGTTGTGGCAGTGTTGCCAGCAACTGCTGCGTGAAAACTTTGATGTCAGCAATGATGCCAAGCGTGGGCGGGTAGTTGCGACCCAGCTCCTGCGGGTCAATGTCAACGTGTACCAACTTGGTTTTCGGGAAATTCCACGAGTATCCCGGGTGCCAGCTGGATGAGCTGCGGTCATCAAACCGAGTGCCCAGCGTGATCACCAGATCTGCTCGACGACCAGCCTCGTTGGCTGGGTAGGCGCCATTGCGACCGATAAAACCCAACGCCAAAGGGTGATCCCCCGAAATACAACCCATACCATTCGGCGAGGTGATGACGGGGATGCCCAAGCGGTCAGCCAGCGAAGTGATCTCGGGGCCCGCTTCAGACAAGGTCGCACCATGGCCGATAAATAACACGGGGTGGTGTGCAGCAGCCAGCAAGTCCAACGTTGTCGCGACGTCTAAATCACTAGCACCTGGGCGATGTGCCAGGTGAAGATGCGATGGTGGCGGCAGCTCGACGTCAGCCTCTTCTTGATAGACGTTGTAAGGAATATCGATGTTCACCGGGCCTGGGCGACCAGTGACCATGGTATCCATTCCTTGCCTTAAAGCCAGCGGCAACATGTCGACCCGTGTGGGTTGAAAAGCGCGTTTGACCACCGGGCGGAGCACCTGCGCAAAGTCTGCCTGGTTGTGCGTGTAAAGCTCTTGGAAAGGTGCCCGGTTGTGCTGCGAAGTCGGGACGTTAGAGGTGATTGCCATGAAGGCCGATGAGTCAGACAGTGCGGTGGCCAGGGACATCACCATATTGGCCGATCCAGGGCCTGTCGACGTTAGCGTCACCACTGGTTTGTGCTTGACCCTGAAGTAGGCATCGGCCATGTGACCGGCACATTGCTCATGTCGCGGCGAGACCAACTTGATCTTGTCCCGCACGTCATAAAGTGCATCCAGAATTCCCACGTTACCGTGGCCGCATATGCCAAACACATAAGGCACTTTTTCCTGAATAAGGTATTCGGCGATCAGTTCGCCACCTTTCATTTTTGCCATGTCAGCTTTTTCCTTTTAAGGGTTCAGGTGGTGATCGTGATGATGCGCTCTTCAGTCATCTCGCGCACAGAATAATGCGGACCTTCACGGCCAAAGCCGCTGTCTTTGGAGCCGCCGTAAGGCATGAGGTCAACCCGGGAGCTAGACGTCTCGTTGATGTGAACCCCGCCAACTTCAATTCTCTGCGCTGCCTTGATCGCATCCCCAAGCCGGTTAGTAAACAGTCCCGTGGCCAAGCCAAAGGGCGTTGCGTTCACGCGCTCGATCGCTTGATCCAGCGTTTTAAACGGTACGATGCAAACGACTGGTCCAAAAATCTCGCAGCACCCGACCTGCATGCTGGGGTTGATGTTCGTTAGCAAGGTGGGCGGTATCACCGCACCTACGCGCGGGCCGCCGACCAAGCGCCGCGCGCCAGCGGCGATAGCTTCATTGACCCAGTTTTCGATGCGGACCGCGGCCCCTTCGCTGATCACAGGGCCGACGAACGTTTTAGGATCCTGTGGGTCGCCAAATTGCAAGGATTGGACCAGCGGCGTCAGCTTGGCCTCGACCTCCGCTTGCAAGGATTCGTGCACCAGCAAGAGCTGCACAGAGGTGCAGACTTGCCCGGCTTTTCGGTAGCCCGCATTGATCACTTTAGGTAAGGCCATATCGAGTTTGGCGTCATCACAAAGGATGGTGAAAGCGATCGATCCCAACTCCATCTGCGTACGACGTAAGCCCGCGGCTTGTTGAATTTTTCGTCCCACTTCGGTACTGCCGGTGAACGCAAAAAAACGCACACGTTCATCGTCTTGCAGAAGCTTCACCACCTCGGCGCTGCCGTGCAGAACGGACAAAAATCCTTTTGGCATACCCGCATCGATCAGCACCTCAGCTAGCTTGCACGCTGTCAAAGGGGTTTGAGTTGATGGTTTGAGAATGACCGCATTGCCCGCGGCAAATGCCGGAGCCACCTTATGAGTGACGGTGTTGAGTGGTGAGTTAAAAGGGGTGATGGCCGCCACCACTCCAAGCGGAACCCGGATGGTAAAACCCATGCGGCCTACCTGCCCAGGCGCTCCGTCTAAGGGAATCACATCACCGACCATGCGACGTGCTTCCTCAGCCGAAAGCCTTAGGGTCTGAATGCAGCGCTTGGTTTCGCCCGTTGCATCTGTAAGGGTAAAGCCCGCTTCTAGTTGCATTGTGCTCACAAAATCTGCAATTCGTTCTTCAACCAAGATAGCAGCTCGCTCAAGTACCGCTCCCCGGTCATAGGCGAGCATCGGACCTTTTCTAAAAGCAGCGTAGGCTGCGTCGATAGTCTGCCGAACTTGCGTTGCATCGGCAGCGCCAATCGTTGCTATCGCTTGCAACCGAAATTTATCTTGCAGCGTTGCGCGTTGACCCGCGCCATCGACCCATTCGCCATCAATCAGTAACCGAACCTGAGATGGTTTTGTTTTATCTGCAATCGTAGAAGCGTGTCGGTCCATCAATTCATTTCCTCATCATCCATTGCTGGCGTGGTGATTACCAGAAACACTAAGCCGTTGGTTCCGGTGTTGGTGAAGCTGTGTCGGATACCGGGTGGCACATAAACATAGTCATGCGGACGCATCAAATGTCGTTCATCATCTAGGGTCAAAACACCTTCACCTTCGAGTACGTAATAAACCTGTTCCTGCACCTTATGCACGTGTTCTTGCACGTAAGCTGCTGGTGCATATCGTGAAATCCGGAAGTCAATTCGGGAGCTACCAACATTTTCCGGGGCAGCCAGCGCTTTTGACAGAGCGCCACCAAAGTGACCTGGATATTCCCGCCACGCGATATTGGCCATTTTTTCAACCAGGGCTTGAGGTGCATTTTTTTGTTTCATGGTGTTTTCAATTCAATGTAAAAAAAGTGTTGCTGAAAGGATGCCTAGAGAGTACTCATAGCCAGAGGATTTCCTTGCGATAAGCGAGGTCCGTCAACAAAGGCTCTGCCGGACCTTGATGGAAAACAGCACCGCGCTCCAAAGCGTAAACCCGGTCGGCCAGTGCCAAGACCAAGTCGAGGTTGTGCTCTACGATGATGATGGGAATGTGTTGTCTTAGGCGATCAAATACGGTGAACAGCTCTTGCACTACCGATGGAGCCAAACCTTCAAACGGCTCATCGAGTAACAGCAGTCTGACGTTGCCAGAGAGAGCCCGCGCCACAGCCACCATTTGTTGCTCACCGCCCGACAGATAATCGGCCGCCACATGCATACGCGGCTTCAGCCTAGGAAAGTATTCAAGAATCTGTGCTTCATCCCAGACCACTCCCGTGCGACCGTCCGTTGACCGTGCGAGCCTGCCTAGGCTCAGGTTTTCGGTCACCGTCATGCCGGCAAACAGGCCGCGCCCTTGCGGCACATAGCCAATGCCCATGCGAGCAATATCGGGTGCATTCATACCGGCAATTTCCAGGCCAGCAAAGTTCACGCGACCGCTTCGTGGCGGCACCAAGCCGACCAAAGATTTAAGTAATGTGGATTTGCCCGCACCATTACGCCCCAGTAGCGCCACGATCTCACCCTCACGAACCTGCAAGCTGGCATCGTTGAGGATGTGACTCTTTCCGTAAAACGAATTGACCTTGTCAATGTCAAGAACGATTGGCCGGTCTGTTGCGACACCCGCCATTCGCCCCGTCACAGGCGGTGTCCCGGTGCCGGTGTAGATCTCTTGCACACGTCGATCATGGCGTACCTCGTCGGGAGAGCCGCTCATCAGCACTTCACCCTGGTTCATCACAGTGACAAGGTGCGAAAAGGCCAACACGCGATCAATGTCGTGTTCAACAATGAGTACCGGAATGTTACTGGCAATGGTGCTGATCAAATGCGAAACACGCTCACGCTCAGCCGCAGCCAGCCCCGCTAAGGGCTCGTCCATCAACAATATCTTTGGCTTCGAGCCCAGTGCAATGCCCAAATCTACCAGCCGTTGACCGCCGTAAGACAGGTCGCCGCCGCTGACTTCTTCCATGCCCTCTAGGCCTAAAAACTTCATGAGCTCCGTTGTTTCGGCATGAATTTCTGGGTAGGCGTCGACATCGTGCCAACAGCCAAAACGTGCCGGATGCTGCGCCTGCAATGACAAGCGCAGGTTTTCGTAAATAGACAAACCCTTGAACAAGTTAGTGAGCTGGAACGAGCGCGCCAACCCCAATTGGCAGATGCGGTCGGGTGGCAAGTTTTGAATATCTTGACCATGCAGGGTCACGGTCCCATGGTCAGATTCAAACATGCCAGAGATCAGATTAAAGGTGGTCGTCTTACCAGCCCCATTTGGTCCGATCAAAGCATGAATCTGGCCTGCACCCACCGTCAGGTCGGTTTCATGCACTGCTTTAATTCCACCAAAACTTTTGCTGATGGCATTGGCTTTCAGCACCGCGCCTTGATAGGCCATTGGACGCAGGAAGGCCGGCAGCGGTAAGCCCTTGTAAATTTTCCGCTTAGTCATCGCTGCGTCGTCTTCTGGCAACGGCTTGAACCGACGCAATACCTTTTCCCAGATACTTGTCAGGCCTGCGGGGGAAAACAAGATGAAGCCGACAAAAATAAGGCCAAACCAAAGCAGCCAGTTGTCGGTGTACATCGAGAATAGTTCACGGAACAAAACGTAGAAGAGGGCGCCGATAACCGGTCCCAGAAAGCTGTGCATGCCGCCAATCACCACCATCGCCAGCAACTCTCCGGAGAAGGCGACGGTAGTCGATTCTGCAGCAGCCAGGCGGTGCAAAAAGACCAATAAGGCACCGGCCAGCCCGGTGACACAAGCAGAAAGCACAAAGGTTCTTAGCTTGTATTTGTTGGTATCGTAGCCTTGGAATGTCGCACGCTGCTCGTTCTCGCGAATCGCCACCAACACATGACCGAAGGGAGAACGTACCACCCGCAGGAGTCCATAGGCAACGATAAAACTGATGACTGCAACGACAACGTAATACGCTAAGTGCCCATCCAAACTCCAAGGCCCCAGAGTTCCTCGCTCAATACCGCCTAGCCCACCTTCACCGCCAGTCAAAGACGTCCAACGAAAAGCAATAGCAAAGGTCAGTGCACACAGCGCCAGTGTCAGTAAGGAAAAGTAGACTCCGCGCCGGCGCAGGATCAAAAAGCCTACTGCCAGTGACAAAACTGCTGTGAACACAATTGAGAACAGCATGGGTAGCCACATCTGATTTGGAAACCAGTGCAGCTGTGCCAGTCCGGCAGCATAGGCGCCAATTCCGAACCACGCGCTGTGGCCGAAGGACACCAGCCCGGTATAGCCCACCAGCATATTCAAGCCCATGGTCGCCATGGCTAGGATCACAACCACGGTAGCGGTATCCAGGGTCAGGCCAATGCCATGAAACACCAACGGAAGTAGCACCAGGCTGGCAGCAACTATCCAAAGCGGTTTGTATTTGTTATTCAACTCAAGACTCATCATTCAAAACGTTCAATGCGCTCACCGAGTAAACCCCTTGGCCGGAACATCAACACCAAAAACATCAGTACATACATAGAGGCTTCGCCTGCGGCCGGTTGAAAATGAATAGTGATACCGCGTACCACTCCCACCAACAGAGCCGCTAACACCACACCCCAAAAGCTGCCCAAGCCACCAATCACCACCACTACGAAGGCGACGGTCATGATCTCTGTCCCCATGGCTGGATGCACCACCGCAATCGGTCCGAACAACACACCTCCCAGCGCGGCTGTGGCTACGCCCAGCATCACTACTGCGGTCATATAAGGCTGTAGCTTGATACCCAACACCGCCACCATGTCGGGCTTTTGTACGCCGGCGCGCACCACCCTGCCAAACGCAGTCTTATGCAGCAAAAGCCAGATGCCACTCATGACCACTACGACCACCCCCAAGATGAAGAGCCGGTATTTTGAGAACATCATGTCGCCCACTATGAGCTGACCCTTGAACTCTGGCGGCATGGTGGATTGAAGCGGTGCGGCTCCCCAGACCATGCGGATAAACTGCTCTGCCACCATGGCCAGACCAAAAGTCACGAGCAGGCTGAGGATAGGATCGGCCGAGTAAAAGCGACGCAGCAAATAGCGTTCAAACAAAATTCCCAGCAAAGCGACAAGGAGTGGGGTAATGAAAATGCTGGCGCTAAAGCCCAGGTGTCTGAT
>CANIDW010000027.1 GCA_947466165.1 Comamonadaceae bacterium
CGCCGCCCATGGCGCGGCGCGCGTTGAGCTCAGCCTCCCACAGCTCGGCACCAGCCAGGTCGATGAAGTTCATGCTTTTGCCCATCACCAGCAAATGCTTTTGCGGCTGGGCCGCGTGGCGCAGTGCATGCAAGGTGTCTGCCACGTGCTGCGTGGCGCCAAAATAAACCTCGCCCTCCATGCGCAACAGTTTGAGTTGCGGGCACTCGGGCAAGGCCTGGCCCGCCGCACTGGCGGCCGGCTCGGGCCTTGCCGCCTCCTCGATCACCACAAACTGCCGGTCGGCACGCGTGCTGTCAAAGCCCATGGTGCGCATGGCCGGGTGCGAGGTGCGGTACAAAAAGGACATCAGCGACAGCAAGGTGCCCAGCAAGATGGCCATCTCCAGGCGGATCGTCACCGTGGCGATGGTGGTGGCCAGCGCCACGCCGAATTCGGTGCGGTCCAGCCGCAGCAGTTGCCGCCAGCGCGGCGCATCCAGCAGCGAAACCGCCACCAGCAGCAGCAGGGCAGCCAGCGCCGCCATGGGAATCTGTGCCAGCAAGGGCGCGCTCAGCGCCACCAAAGCTACCAGCAACAGCGCCGAGAACACCGCCGCCAGCGGCGTGCGCGCGCCGGCCTGCAGGTTGGGCATGGAGCGGTTCATGGAGCCGCATGACACATAAGACGAGAAGAAGCCGCCAACCATGTTGGACAGGCCCTGACCGCGGAACTCGCGGTTGGTGTCAATGCGCTGCCCCGACCTGGCCGCCACCGCCTTGGCGATAGAGATCGCTTGACCCAGCGCCACGATGGTTAGCGCAAACGCCAGCCCCAGCAACTCGGGCACCTGGGCCCAGCTGACTTGCGGCAGCACCAGCTTGGGCCAGGGCACGGCAATGCTGCCCACCGTGCGCAAGCCCTGCATCGTTTCGCCGCCAAAGACTTGCGGCATCAGGTAGGTGCCGGCCAGCGTGGCCCCGGCCAGCCCTGCCAGCATGTACGGCCAGTGCGGGCGCCAGCGCCTGAGCGCCACCGCCACCGCCAGCGTGACGGCCGCTGCCGCCAGTGCCACCGGCTGGACTGCGCCAAGTTGGCTGGCCACATGGCGCAGCAAGGCCGCCGAACCCGGCTGCGTGGGCGCCGTCAGGCCGAGCAGGTCCGGCAGCGCATGCACGGCGATCAGCACCGCCGCGCCCGATGTAAAACCAAACAGCGCGGCCGGCGAGATGAAGTTGGCCAGCGAGCCCAGGCGCAGCGCGCCTATCAACCACTGCATGACGCCCACCATGACAGTGACCACCAGCGCCATCTGGATATAGGCCGGACTGAAAGCCAACGCCATCGGTGAGAGCATGGCAAACAAGGCCAGCGAATTGGCATTGGTCGGGCCCGACATGACATGCCAGCTCGAACCAAACAAGGCCGCGATGATGCAGGGCACCACGGCCGTGTACAGCCCGTACTCCGGCGGCAGGCCGGCCATGGTGGCAAAGGCAATGCCTTGCGGCAATACCAGCACTGCGCCCAGCAGGCCGGCCAGCACATCGGCGCGCAGGGTGCCAGCGGACACCGTGCGAACCCAGTTGCCAAACAGGCGCTCGGCCAGCCGCAGGGGCCAGGAAGTCTGTTTCGGACTGTTTGCAATCACCTTTTTGTCTCCTGCTTTGGGGGGTTCAGCCCAGGCCGGGCCAGCGCAGCAACAAGCCGGCCAGCGCGCACACGCCGATCACGCGCATCACACTCCACTGCAGCCGCCACAGGGCCAGCACCGCCAGCACCGCCAGCACCAGTGCCAGCAGGTCAGGCGGCTGCAACCAGGGCATTTTCGGGTGAACCGGTGTGGCAGGAAACGCCACCGCTATCCAGAAAAACAGCGCCAGGTTGGCGATCACACCAACCACCGCCGCTGTCACCGCCGCCAGTGGTGCCGTCAGTCGCAAATTGCCGCGCGTTGACTCGACCCAGGGCCCGCCCGCCAGAATAAAAATGAAAGACGGCAAAAACGTGAACCAGGTCGCCACGCAGGCGGCCAGTGCAGCGCCCAGAAAAAGCGCCTCCGGCCCGGCCACCTGCTTGACCCAGCCGCCGGCAAAACCGACAAAAGCCACCACCATGATGAGCGGGCCGGGGGTGCTTTCACCCAAGGCGAGGCCGTCCATCATTTGCCCGGTGCTGAGCCACTGGTAATGCTCGACCGCCGCTTGGTTGACATAGGGCAGAACGGCATAGGCACCGCCAAAGGTCAGCAGCGCGGCTTTGGTGAAGAACCAGCCCATCTGCGTCAGCGTGTGTTGCCAGCCTTGGCTGAGCCAGAGCACCGCCATCGGCAGCGCCCACAACAGCGCGCCGGCCGACAGCACCCGCAGCAGGCGCGAGCGCTTGAAGCGCGCATGCTCGGGCGAAGGCGTGGTGTCGTCAATCAAGGCCCCGCTGCGACCGCCGTCGGGCACCGGCAAATGGCCACCGCCGCCGCTACCGCCCAAAGCCTCCGGCGCGAACCGCGCCAGCAGGGCGCCCGTGAGCAGCGCCGCCAGCACCACCGCCGGAAAAGGCATGCCGAATACGGCAATCGCCAGAAAGCTGAGCACCGCAATGACCCAGGGTACCGGCAACTGCCGGGGCGGGCCCAGCGACTTGCTGCCAATGCGGTGCAGCGCGTGCAACACGATGGCCGCCACCGCCGGCTTGATGCCGTAGAACAATGCAGCCACCAGCGGCTGCGTGCCCCAAGCCATGTAGACCCAGCTCAGAGCGATCAGCATCAGCAGCGAAGGCAGCACAAACAGCACGCCGGCCGCAATGCCACCCCGCGTCTTGTGCATCAGCCAGCCCAGGTAAGTGGCCAGTTGTTGCGCCTCAGGTCCGGGCAAGAGCATGCAGAAATTGAGCGCGTGCAAAAAGCGTTTTTCAGACACCCAGCCGCGCCGCTCCACCAGCTCGCGGTGCATGATGGCGATCTGTCCGGCCGGCCCGCCAAAACTGATGAATCCCAGCTTGAACCAAAAGCGCAAGGCCTCCCGAAATGGCACCGCGAACTCTGTCTGAGCCGGTGCGGCCGGGTTCATCCGCGCTGCACCTTGAAAACAGCGCGGCTGGCGCGCGCGTTCGGCCAGAGTCGAATTTCCTGACCATCTTGCAAACCGAATTCATCCAAAATACGGAGCTGGTTTTTCAGCGCCAGGGCCCTGAAGTCCTGCAAGGTACCAACGCGAATATTGGGCGTGTCATACCACTGGTAGGGCAGCACCTTGGTCACCGGCATGCGCCCGCGCAGCACGGCCAGACGGTTGGGCCAATGGCCGAAGTTGGGAAAGGCGACGATGCCCAGGCGACCCACGCGGGCAGTTTCGCGCAGCATCACCTCGGCATTGCGAAGGTGTTGCAAGGTGTCGATCTGCAAGACCACGTCAAACGAGCTGTCGCCGAACATGCTCAAACCGTCTTCGAGGTTGAGCTGGATCACGTTGACGCCGCGCGCCACACAAGCTTGCACATTGCCGTCGTCAAGCTCAACGCCATAGCCCGAGCAGCCGCGCTCGCGAATCAGGTGCGCCAGCAACTCGCCGGTGCCACAACCCAGGTCGAGCACACGCGCGCCTTGCGGCACCAGGCGGGCGATAGACAAGAGGTCGGGCGAGGCCTCCTTGAGCACTGGGCGCGATAAGCTGTGCGCGGCGTTCATGCGGCCACCTTGCTGTTGAAGTAGGCGCGCACCACGGCCAGGTAGCGCGGGTCCTCGAGCAAAAAGGCGTCATGGCCGTGCGGCGCATCAATCTCGGCGTAGCTCACATCGCGCTGGTTGTCGAGCAGGGCCTTGACGATCTCGCGGCTGCGCGCCGGTGCAAAGCGCCAGTCGGTGGTGAAGCTGACCAGCAGGAACTTGGCGCTGGCCTTGGCCAAGGCCTGGCTCAAGTTGCCCCCATGGGCGCCGGCCGGATCAAAATAATCCAGCGCGCGGGTGATCAGCAGGTAAGTGTTGGCGTCAAAGTACTCGCTGAACTTGTCGCCCTGGTAGCGCAAGTAACTCTCGATCTGAAACTCCACATCCTGCGTCGAATACAAATAAGCCCGTGCAGAGGAGTTTTCTCCACCAACAGGGGCCGCGGAACCGGCTTCGCCGGGCCGCAGGCGCAGCGCCCCCCCGGGGGGCAGCGCAGTACGCGAAGCGACAAGCGTGGGGGCGACAGGCTTAGGGGCTAGTTCCCTGCCAAATTTTTCGTTCATCACATCGTCGCTGAGGTAAGTGATGTGACCGATCATGCGGGCGATGCGAAGACCACACTTTGGCAGCACGCCATGGCGGTAAAAGTGGCCGTCGTGGAAGTCGGGGTCGGTGGTGATGGCGCGCCGCGCTACTTCGTTGAAAGCGATGTTTTCAGCGTTCAGGTTGGGCGCGCTGGCCACCACTACCGCGTGCCGCACGCGGTCGGGGTATTGCAGCGTCCAGGCCAGGGCCTGCATGCCGCCCAGGCTGCCGCCCATCACCGCGGCCAGGGTCTCAATGCCCAGGGCATCGAGCAACCTTGCCTGCGCATCGACCCAGTCTTCTACCGTGACCACCGGAAAATCTGCGCCATAAATTTGCTGCGTGTCCGGGTTGATCTGCATCGGTCCTGTGGAGCCGAAGCAGGAGCCTAAATTGTTCACGCCGATCACAAAAAAACGGTCGGTGTCGACCGGCTTGCCGGGGCCGATCATGGTGTCCCACCAGCCCTCGGACTTGGGTTGGGGCTGGCCGGCTTCGTCAAGGTAAACGCCGGCCACATGGTGTGAGGCGTTGAGCGCGTGGCAAATCAGCACGGCGTTAGATTTATCGGCATTAAGCTTGCCGTAGGTTTCGTAGCTCAAGTCGTACGCGCGCACCGAGGCGCCGCTTCGCAGGGGCAGCGCAGCTTTGAAATGCATGCTCAGCGGTGTGGCGACAAGGGTCAAAAAATCACCTGCATAAAAACAAAAACCCGGCCTCGCTAAAGCGATTCCGGGTTCATGGGCTTCGTCTTTAGCAGTACTTTTTAAGCGCCCGCAAGCTGTGCAAATCGGCGCTGCACAGCAGTATATCGCCCCTGTTGGAGCGCCCGTCGGGCTTGGCTGTCGCTCAAAAAGGCGACCAAACAGCCAGCACCGCCAGCACGGCAAAAATCAACGCCGACACGCGGTGCACCACCGTCAGCGGCAACAAGCGCGTAACGCGCTCGCCCAACCAGACCACGGGTGCGTTGGCCAGCATCATGCCGACGGTGGTTCCGGCCACCACCGCCAGGTAAGCGTCAAAGCGTGCGGCCAGCATGACCGTGGCGATCTGCGTCTTGTCACCCATCTCGGCCAGGAAAAACATCAGCACGGTGGTGGCAAAAACGCCCCAGCGCGGCGGCTGAGCGTCGCCGTCATCTTCAAGTTTGTCAGGCACCAGCATCCAGACGGCCATGGCCAGAAAGGAGGCGGCCAGGATCCAGCGCAACACCCCGGCGCTGAGCTGGGTGGTGACCCAGGCACCGACCGCGCCGGCCAAGGCATGGTTAGCCACAGTGGCCACCAGAATGCCAAAGACGATGGGCCACGGTTTTTTGAAGCGAGCCGCCAGCAACAGCGCCAGCAGCTGGGTTTTGTCGCCGATTTCGGCCAGGGCAACGATACCCGTTGAGACGAGGAATGCTTCCAAAGTAAAAAACTCCGCCCTGAAGACACTCCATGGCCACTTTCGTATTGTAGGTTCGCAGCCTTAGGCGCTCGGGCGCACCGCGAAGGCCCATTTCTTGCTTATTCTTGGTGCGTTTTCTGGTTTTTCACCCAAAGCGCACCAATAACGAACAAAACTCTAGGAGCCCGCCCCGTGGAAGCACTAAAACAGGGATCAGACGCACTATTTATCTTGCTCGGCGGCATCATGGTGCTGGCCATGCACGCCGGCTTTGCATTTCTCGAGCTCGGTACAGTACGCAAAAAGAACCAGGTCAATGCGCTGGTGAAAATTCTGGTGGATTTCTCCGTTTCTACCGTTGCCTACTTCGCCGTCGGCTACAGCGTGGCCTATGGCAGCCACTTTTTTGTGGGCGCCGAACAGCTGGCGGCCAAAAACGGCTACGAGTTGGTGAAGTTTTTCTTTTTGCTGACTTTTGCGGCGGCCATTCCGGCCATCATCTCTGGCGGCATTGCAGAGCGTGCCCGTTTTTACCCGCAACTGATCGCCACGGCAGTGATCGTCGGGCTGATCTACCCCTTCTTCGAGGGCATTGTCTGGAATCAACATTTCGGCGTGCAAGCCTGGATCAAGTCGCTGACCGGAGAAGAGTTTCATGATTTCGCCGGCTCGGTGGTGGTGCACGCCATGGGTGGTTGGCTGGCGCTGCCGGCTGTGCTGCTGCTGGGTGCGCGCAGCAACCGCTACCGCAAAGACGGGCTGGTGTCTGCGCATCCTCCCTCTAACATTCCGTTTCTGGCGCTGGGCGCCTGGATTTTGACGGTCGGCTGGTTCGGTTTTAACGTGATGAGCGCCCAGACACTGGACAAAATTTCCGGCCTGGTCGCTGTTAACTCTTTGATGGCCATGGTCGGCGGCACGCTGGCGGCGCTGGCGTTTGGCAAGAACGACCCCGGCTTTGTCCACAACGGTCCCTTGGCCGGCCTGGTCGCCGTGTGCGCAGGCTCAGACCTGATGCACCCGCTGGGCGCGCTGGTGGTAGGCGGGGTTGCGGGCGCTTTGTTTGTGGTGATGTTCACGCTGACCCAAAACAAATGGAAGATAGACGATGTTCTGGGCGTCTGGCCTCTGCACGGCTTGTGTGGCGCCTGGGGCGGTGTCGCCGCCGGCATTTTCGGTCTCAAGGCGCTGGGCGGTATTGGCGGCGTCAGCCTGGGCGCGCAGGTGATTGGCACGCTCATGGGCGTGGGCTGGGCGCTGGTCAGCGGTTTTGCCGTCTATGGCCTCATCCGGGCATTCACCGACTTGCGCTTGAGCCATGAAGAGGAGTTTGAGGGCGCGGACCTCTCCATTCACCGGATTGGCGCCACGCCGGACCGCGAAGTCAATTGGTGAGCTGGTGCGCACCAGTGCCCGGCAACTGTCTTTAATTAGACACAAACCCTCGCCGCCGCCGCGCCAGCCCTTGGATTTGCTTGCCAATTTGCTTTTATTTCGGCCATCTATCGCATAATCTCAGCGTGCATGTGGGACCCACTTGCATGAGTGAGGTGATCGGTCAGTTTCGCGCGCTACAGCGTTTACGTTCAGATTTGTTGTGCTTTCGGGACCCCATCGCTTTTGTTTTAGTGTTTTAGAGGAGTCCTTTCATGGGCAACAAACTTTATGTCGGCAACCTGCCGTACTCGGTTCGTGACGAAGACCTGCAACAATCTTTTGGTCAGTTCGGCTCTGTCACCAGTGCCAAAGTCATGATGGAGCGCGACACCGGTCGCTCCAAAGGCTTTGGTTTTGTCGAAATGGGCAGCGATGCTGAAGCCCAGGCAGCCATCAATGGCATGAACGGTCAGCCTTTGGGCGGCCGAAGTGTCGTCGTGAATGAAGCCCGTCCGATGGAGGCGCGACCTCCTCGCAGTGGCGGCTTTGGTGGCGGCGGCGGCGGTGGTCGTTCCGGTGGCGGCGGTGGCTACGGCGGCGGCGGTTCTGGCGGCGGTGGCGGTGGCGGCTACGGTGGTGGTGGCGGTTCTGACGGCGGCTTTCGCAGCCCTTATGGCGGCGGCGGTGGTGGCGGCCGTTCCGGCGGCGGCGGCGGCGGCGGTGGTGGCCGCGGCGGCTATTAAGCCCTTGCCCCCCAAAATACCAGGCTTGCCATTGCTTTCAGACACCCTCTGAAAGGCGGCGCTTCAAAGGCTTCAGGACTCAGGTCTTGAGGCCTTTTTGCTTTGCGCATCAACGAGAAGGGGCGGGCTCCGTGCTGCGGCGGGGTTCCAGCCGAGCTTTGACGCGGCCCTGCAAATCGGTCACTTGGGTGACGCTATCGTGTGCCAAAGCGTCGCCGCTGAACTTATCCTTGCCGCTGGTCAGCACCACCGGCAAATGTGATTTGACGCGCTCTTCATCCACAAAGACGTGCAAAAACTCGCCCTGGTACTCCTGACGGGGCAGCCAGCTGCCGTCGGCCTGTTGCTGCGACTCACGCACCACCCGGGCATTGCCAAAGAGTTGAACCTCATTGCCGGCGTCGTTGCTCAGCGCACGCTTGGCCGTCGCCGTTGTGATGCGCCCCTGCGGATTGATGGCGCGCATTTTGAATTGATCAATTTCAACCGTTTCGGTGTCCGGGTAGTGACGCGCTTCGAGGCCAAACACTTCCGACTTCAGTCGACCCTTGTCGTCAAAAGTTTTCACCGTGGCGCGGCGCATGAAATAGTCCACCTCATGCTTTGCTGCGCTCTCAAGCACAGGTGCGGGTGCCGGCGGTGCGCTACTCACCAGCCAGTAGGTCAGCAAGGCCAGCAGGCCGGTGACGAGCAAGGGCAAATAAATCGTCAGCCGGTCCCAAAGCCGCAAAACCAGCGCAAGGCCTTGCCGGCGAGGTGCAGGCGTGGCGTCTAACTTAGACAGTGCTGGGGCGATCATGTGGCGTAGGCTGCCAACACAGCGGCATAGCGGCCACTGGCCACCAGCAAGAGGTCGCAAAGTTCCCGCACCGCGCCATGGCCGCCGCTGGCGCGCGTTACATGGTGGGCAACGGCCAGCACTTGCGCATGTGCATTCGGTGGCGCGCAGCGCAAGGCGGCGCGGCGCATCACCGGCAGATCGGGCCAGTCATCACCCATGGCCGCCGCTTCATGCCAGTCACAGCCTAGCGCCTTCAGACTTTGCTCCGCAGCGGGGCGTTTGTCTTCGGTGCCAAAGTGCGCATGCGCAATGCCTAGCGCCTGCAATCTCGCACGCAGCACCACGCTGTCACGACCGGTGATGATGACGGGCGTGATGCCGGCTTTTTGCAAGAGCTTCAAGCCGTGTCCGTCCAGGGTATTGAAACGTTTGATGGATTCACCGACGCCCGCTTGCTGCCCGGTGCCTGAGGGCGCTTGTTCAGTGAAATAAATCCCGCCGTCGGTGAGTACGCCGTCGACATCCAAAAAAACCACTTTCAGGCCCTGTGCCCGTTGCAGCAGCTCGGGCGCAAAATTCATCACAGGCACCAGGGGCGGCAAAATGGGTGCGTTTGTCAGGGTCATCAAATTACCTTGGCGCGCAACAAATCATTGCTGTTGAGCGCGCCGCACAACTGGCCCGCCGCGTCGGTGACCAGCACGCTGGTGATGCGGTGCTGCTCCATCAATGCCGCCGCATCGACTGCCAGCGCGCTCGCCATCAACGTACGTGGGTTGGCGTGCATCACGTCGGCCGCCTGCATGGCGCGCAAGTCCACGCCGGTTTCTATCAGCCGTCGTAAATCGCCGTCGGTAAAAATGCCGAGCACGCGCTGCTGTGCGTCTGTGACCGCAGAAGCGCCCAGACCCTTGACGCTCATCTCGCGCATCAACTCGCCCAGGCTGGCGGACGGACGGACGGACGGAACTGCGTCGCCATGGCGCATCACATCGGCCACCAGTGTGAGCAGTTTGCGCCCCAGGGCACCGCCCGGGTGCGAACGGGCAAAGTCTTCGGGCTTGAAGCCGCGCGCCTGCAGCAGCGCCACCGCAAGCGCATCGCCCATAGCCAGTTGGGCCGTGGTGCTGGCCGTGGGCGCCAAGTTCAGCGGGCAGGCTTCCTGGGCCACGCTGGTATCTAGCACCATGTCGGCGTGCTGCGCCAGCGAAGACTGCTTACTGCCCGTCAGCGCCACCAGCATCACCTGCAAGCGGCGCAGGGTCGGCAAAATCGCACTGAGTTCTGCGCTTTCACCGCTGTTGGAAATCGCCAGTACCACGTCAGCAGATGTGATCATGCCCAAGTCGCCATGGCTGGCTTCGCCGGGGTGCACAAACATGGCTGGCGTTCCCGTTGACGCCAGGGTGGCGGCAATCTTGCGCCCGATGTGGCCGCTCTTGCCCATGCCCATCACAACCACGCGGCCATTGCAGCGCAAGATGGCCTGCACCGCATCGGCAAATTCGGGCCCGATGCGCTCGCCCATGCCCAACACTGCGGCCGCTTCTATCTCAAAGGTCTTGCGGGC
>CANIDW010000028.1 GCA_947466165.1 Comamonadaceae bacterium
ACCTTCAAGCCAGAGCGCGACGGTCTTTTTTGCGCCAAGATCTTTGGCCCCATCAAAGACTACGAATGCCTGTGCGGCAAGTACAAGCGTCTGAAGCACCGCGGTGTCATCTGCGAGAAGTGCGGCGTTGAAGTCACGCAGACCAAGGTCCGCCGCGAACGCATGGGTCACATCGACCTGGCTGCACCGTGCGCGCACATATGGTTCTTGAAGTCGCTGCCATCGCGTCTGGGCCTGGTGCTCGACATGACGCTGCGCGACATCGAACGCGTGCTGTACTTTGAAGCTTACGTAGTGACCGATCCCGGCATGACCCCGCTGAAAAAATTCAGCATCATGTCTGAAGACGACTACGACACCAAGCGCAAGGAATTCGGTGATGAGTTCACCGCCAAGATGGGCGCTGAAGGCATCAAGGACCTGCTCGAAGGGCTGGACCTGGACGTCGAGATCGACAAGCTGCGCAATGACCTGACCGGTTCCGAAATCAAGATCAAGAAAAACGCCAAGCGTTTGAAATTGATGGAAGCGTTCAAGAAGTCCGGCATCAAGCCGCATTGGATGGTGCTCGACGTGCTGCCCGTGCTGCCCCCGGACCTGCGTCCGCTGGTGCCGCTGGACGGCGGTCGCTTTGCGACCTCTGACCTGAACGATCTGTACCGCCGCGTCATCAACCGCAACAGCCGTCTGCGCCGCTTGCTCGAGTTGAAAGCGCCTGAGATCATTGCACGCAACGAAAAGCGCATGCTGCAGGAAGCCGTGGACAGCTTGCTGGACAACGGCCGCCGCGGCAAGGCCATGACGGGCGCCAACAAGCGCGCACTCAAGTCGCTGGCCGACATGATCAAAGGCAAGTCGGGTCGTTTCCGTCAGAACTTGCTGGGCAAGCGCGTCGACTACTCGGGTCGTTCCGTCATCACCGTAGGCCCGACGCTCAAGCTGCACCAGTGCGGCCTGCCCAAGCTCATGGCGCTGGAACTCTTCAAGCCTTTCATCTTCTCGCGCCTCGAAGCCATGGGCATCGCGACCACGATCAAGGCTGCCAAGAAGGAAGTCGAATCCGGCACGCCCGTCGTGTGGGACATTCTGGAAGAGGTCATCAAAGAGCACCCTGTGATGCTCAACCGTGCGCCTACGCTGCACCGTCTGGGCATCCAGGCGTTCGAGCCGATCCTGATCGAAGGTAAGGCCATTCAGCTGCACCCGCTGGTTTGCTCGGCCTTCAACGCCGACTTCGACGGTGACCAGATGGCTGTTCACGTGCCGCTGTCAGTCGAAGCGCAGATGGAAGCCCGCACCTTGATGCTGGCCTCCAACAACATCCTGTTCCCGGCCAACGGCGAGCCGTCCATCGTGCCGTCGCAAGACGTGGTGCTGGGTCTGTACTACACGACCCGTGACCGCATCAACGGCAAGGGCGAGGGCCTGATCTTCTCCGACACCGGTGAAGTGCAGCGCGCGTTTGACGCGGGTGAGGTTGATCTGAACGCGAAGATCAATGTGCGCTTGACCGAGTATGTCAAGGACAAAGAAACCGGCGAGTTCACGCCCTCGACCAAGCTGTGGGAAACCACGGCAGGCCGTGCGCTGCTCTCCGAGATCCTGCCCAAGGGTTTGCCTTTCTCCAACATCAACAAGGCGTTGAAGAAAAAGGAAATCTCTAAGCTGATCAATGTGTCTTTCCGCAAGTGCGGTTTGAAAGAGACCGTGGTGTTTGCCGACAAGCTGTTGCAAAACGGTTTCCGCCTGGCCACCAAGTCCGGCATCTCGATCTGCATCGACGACATGCTGGTGCCCAAAGAAAAGCCGAGCATCATTGAGCGTTCGGAAAAAGAAGTCAAAGAGATCGAGCAGCAATATGTCTCCGGTCTGGTGACCTCCGGCGAGCGCTACAACAAGGTGGTAGACATCTGGGGCAAAGCCGGTGACGAAGTCTCCAAGGTGATGATGGCCCAGTTGGCCAAAGAGCGCACCATTGACCGTCATGGCAAAGAAGTCGATCAGGAATCGTTCAACTCGATTTACATGATGGCCGACTCCGGTGCCCGCGGCTCTGCAGCGCAGATTCGCCAGCTCGCCGGTATGCGCGGTTTGATGGCCAAGCCTGACGGCTCGATCATCGAGACGCCGATCACCGCGAACTTCCGTGAAGGTCTGAACGTGCTTCAGTACTTCATCTCCACGCACGGCGCGCGTAAAGGTCTGGCTGACACGGCGCTCAAAACCGCCAACTCCGGCTACCTGACACGCCGTCTGTGCGACGTGGTGCAAGACCTGGTGGTGACCGAAGACGATTGCGGCACGACCGACGGCTCGCTGATGCGCGCTATTGTGGAGGGCGGCGAAACCATCGAATCCCTGCGCGACCGTGTACTTGGCCGCACCGTGGTCGAAGATGTGATGCACCCTGAAAACCGCTCGGTGGTCGTCAAGGCCGGCGTGCTGCTCGACGAAGATCTGCTTTACGAACTCGAAGCCGCCGGCGTCGATGAAGTCAAGGTCCGCACCGCGCTGACCTGTGCCACCCGCTTTGGCCTGTGCGCCAAGTGCTACGGCCGCGACCTGGGTCGTGGCGGCTTGATCAATACCGGCGAAGCCGTCGGTATCATCGCCGCCCAGTCCATCGGCGAGCCCGGCACGCAGCTGACGATGCGCACCTTCCACATCGGTGGTGCGGCTTCGCGCGCAGCGATTGCTTCGAGCGTCGAAGCCAAGTCCAGCGGCAAGATCGGTTTCAACGCACCGATGCGCTATGTGACCAATGGCAAGAAAGAGCTGGTGGTGATTGCCCGTTCCGGCGAGATCATCATTCATGATGAGCATGGCCGCGAGCGTGAGCGTCACAAAGTGCCTTACGGCGCCATCCTGACAGTCAAGGCAGACCAGAGCATCAAGGCCGGCGCCATTCTGGCCAACTGGGATCCGTTGACCCGTCCGATCATCACCGAATTCGCCGGCAAGGTGTTGTTCGAGAATGTCGAAGAAGGTGTTACCGTGGCCAAGCAGCTCGACGAGGTGACCGGTCTGTCCACCCTGGTGGTGATCGATCCCAAGCGTCGCGGTGCTACCAAGGTGATCCGTCCTCAGGTCAAACTGATCGACGCCTCCGGCAGCGAAGTCAAGATCCCCGGCACTGACCACTCGGTGACGATCGGCTTTCCGATCGGCGCGCTGGTGCAAGTGCGTGACGGTCAGGACGTGGGCCCAGGCGAAGTGCTGGCGCGCATTCCGGTGGAAGGCCAGAAAACGCGCGACATCACCGGCGGTCTGCCGCGTGTGGCCGAGCTGTTTGAAGCCCGCACGCCTAAAGACAAGGGCACGCTGGCAGAGATGACCGGCACCGTGTCTTTCGGCAAAGAAACCAAAGGCAAGATCCGCCTGCAGATCACCGACCCCGAAGGCAAGGTCTGGGAAGACCTGGTGCCCAAAGAGAAAAACATTCTGGTGCACGAAGGCCAGGTTGTGAACAAGGGCGAGTCGATCGTGGACGGCCCGGCCGACCCGCAAGACATCCTGCGTTTGCTGGGCATGGAAGAGCTGGCCCGCTACATCGTCGATGAAGTGCAGGACGTCTACCGTCTGCAGGGTGTGAAGATCAACGACAAGCACATTGAAGTGATTGTTCGCCAGATGCTGCGCCGTGTGGTGGTCGAGAGTGTTGGTGACTCCACCTACATTGCCGGCGAGCAGGTCGAGCGTTCGGTCATCCTGGACGCCAACGACGCCCTGCGCGCCGACGGCAAGATCGCGGCGACCTTCAGCAACCTGTTGCTGGGTATCACCAAGGCATCGCTTTCTACCGATTCGTTCATCTCCGCTGCTTCCTTCCAGGAAACCACGCGCGTGCTGACCGAAGCGGCCATCATGGGCAAGCGCGACGAGTTGCGGGGCTTGAAGGAAAACGTGATCGTCGGTCGATTGATCCCCGCCGGTACCGGTATGGCTTACCACCAGGCACGCAAGGCCAAGGAGCAAATGGACGACGCTGAGCGCCGGGCCATTGCCGAGTCCGAAGCTGCTGAGCTGGAAGCCCTGTCGCCGGCTGAGACCAGCGAAGGCGCTGACGGCCAGGCTTGATGCAGTTCTAAGCGAAAACCTTGCCTCAAGGGCAAAGCCCCGTGCCGGTTCAGGCGCGGGGCTTTTTTTTATGCGGCAGCCGTGTCAGCTAAAGTCGGGGTTCTGGTCTTGTACAGGAAAGTCAAAAGTTAGCCATGAGTACAAATTCCATTGCGTTCCTTGCATTGCTGGCCTTGCTGGTTTTTTGGGCGATGGGCGCCTACAACCGGCTGGTTCGGCTCAAGAATCTCATTGCCGATGCCTTTGTGGCGATCGATATGCAATTTCAGGAAAGGCATGATCTGATTCTCAGACTGGTCGAGGCGGCCGGCGAATTTTTGCAGCACGATCCGGAGGCGTTGACGCCCTTGGTGCAAGCCCGCAAGACGGTCAGCGTTGCCAACGACGCGCTGCGCTCAAGGCCCAGCAGCGGTCTGCTGGCCATGCAGTTGATGGTTGCCGAAGAAAGCCTGCAGCAACAGCTTGACCATCTGTGGACAGGCGTTTCAACACTGGCCATGCAAGCCGACCCGAAGGTGCGCGAGCTGGCCCAGCAACTTACCGCCATTCAGAGCAAACTGACTTTTGCCTGTCAGGCTTTCAACCTTGCTGCGCAGCAATTTAACGCAGCGCAGTTGCAGTTTCCTACCCTTATGCTGGCCCGGCTGTTCGGCTTTACGCCAGCGATTGCGCTGCGTTTGGGCCAAACGGATGTCTGAGCTGGCGCGCCAGGCCACCACCGCCAGGCCGGCGCACGCAGAGCAAGTGCCGCTTTGGCTGCAGTTGCAAGGCGCCGCTTCGCTGTTGATGGCGGTGCGCGCAGGCCGTTCCATGACGGCCGAGCTGGAGCGCCTCGCACCCCATCTGCGGCCCGGCGTTCAGGCCCTGGGCTTTCATGCACTGCGCTGGCTGGGTCTGGCTGAGGCTTTGCGCCAGCAACTGGTCAGCCGCGAGCCACCGCCGCAAGCTGATGCCCTGCTGTGTGTGGCGCTGGCGCTGGCCGCGCAAGTCGATGAGTCTCTTTATTCCGCTTACACCCTGGTGGACCAGGCGGTAGAAGCTGCCAAGCAAGGCGAAGAAACCCGTCACCAGGCGAGTTTCATCAACGGCTGTCTGCGCCGGTTTTTGCGCGAAAGTCAAACCATGCTGGCCGTTTGCGAGCGCAAACCCCAGGCCGTCTGGAACCATCCGCAGTGGTGGATTGACGGTGTCCGCAAAGACCATCCGCAGGCCTGGCAAGCGATTTTGCAGGCCAACAACAGCCGCGCGCCCCTGTGCTTGCGTGTCAACCAGCGCCAGATCAGCCGGCCCGACTACCTGCTGGCCTTGCAGAGCGCAGGTATTGACGCTGCGCCTGTCGGTGAGCAAGGCGTGCTGCTGTCAACGGCTTGCCCCGTACCGCGGCTGCCCGGTTATGCCGAGGGCCATTTTTCTGTGCAGGACGCCGGCGCCCAACTCGCAGCGCAGCTCTTGCTGAGCGGGCTGACGGCCCCCGCCGGCCAGCCGCTGCAGCTGCTCGATGCCTGCGCCGCCCCCGGCGGTAAAACCGCCCACCTGCTGGAATTGGCCGAAGCCAGTGTGCTGGCGCTGGACATTGACGCGCAGCGCTGCGAACGCATAGCGCACAACCTGGAGCGACTGCAGTTGCAGGCGCAGATTGTGGTGGCGGACGCCGGTCAGCCCGACGGGTGGTGGGACGGCCGCATGTTCGACGGCATCTTGCTCGATGCGCCCTGCACCGCATCAGGCATTGTTCGCCGGCATCCTGATGTGCGCTGGTTGCGCCGCCCCGGCGACATTGCGCAGCTGGCAGCCCAGCAAAAACGACTGTTGGAGGCCCTCTGGCCGCTGCTGCGACCTGGCGGGCGTTTACTCTATTGCACCTGCTCAGTTTTCAACGCAGAGGGGCAAGGGCAGATTGAAACGTTTCTTATGCGCCACACTGAGGCGCTATTGCTGCCGTCCCCCGGTCATTTGCTGCCCCAAAGCGGCATGGTGGCCCCTGTATTCCCGGACAATTTACTGCGTGAGTACGATGGTTTTTATTACGCACTGCTGGAAAAGCAAGCCCTTTAAGGGCTGCGCGAAGCGTTGGAGCCTGCGGGCCCTGCTGGTCATGGCCGTGCTGTGGGCCTCTTTGTGCGCCAGCTGGCCTGCCAACGCCGCGGGTGCCCAGCTGACCCAGCTCAAAACCCAAAGCACAGAAGAGGGTATTTACCTGAGCGCCAACCTGAGCTTTGAATTGCCTGCCGTGGTCGAAGACGCCTTGCTCAAGGGCATTCCGCTTTTCTTTGTACTGGAGGTCGATATCCTGCGCGAGCGCTGGTACTGGATAGACCAGCGCGCTGCTGCGGCCTCGCGCACCATCCGGCTGGCTTACCAGCCATTGACCCGGCGCTGGCGGGTCAACATCGGCTCGGGCCTGATTGGCAGCACCAGCAGCCTGCGCGCCACCTTCAACCAAAATTACGACACCCTGGCCGAGGCCCTGTCGGCTGTCCAGCGCGTGGCACGCTGGAGGGTCGCTGAGCCGGCTGAGATCCGCCCCGGCGCAGATTACAAGCTGAACTTCAGCTTCAAGCTGGACCTGTCCCAATTGCCCAGACCTTTTCAGATCGGCATGGCCGGCCAGCGTGACTGGTCCATTGAGATAGAGCACAGCCAAAAAATGGTGCTGCAAGCCAGCACTGCAGCTGAGATCGTGAAGGACGCCTCGCAGGACGGCATCAAAGACGGCGCACCCGTGGAAGCGCTCAAGTGAACTGGTTACGCAGCCCGCAACCGGCGCGCTACAACCGTGCCATGCGCTGGACGCTGGGCGTGGGCGTGGGCGTGGTGGTGGCCCTGGGCCTGGTGCTGATTTTCCTGCTCACGCTGGCCACCGGCAACCGCGAGTTGTATGAGCGCAATTACGCACTTCTTTTAGGTTTGAACATCGCCGTGGCCGCAGTCTTGCTGGTGGCCATCGGCTGGATTGTGGTGCGCTTGTTTTTGCGCCTTCGCCAGCGCAAGTTCGGCAGCCGGCTGCTGCTCAAGCTGGCGGCTATTTTTGCCTTGGTGGGGCTGTTTCCCGGCTTGACCATTTATGTGGTGTCTTACCAGTTCGTGTCGCGCTCCATCGAAAGCTGGTTTGACGTCAAGGTCGAAAGCGCATTGGCGGCCGGACTTAATTTGGGCCGCTCCTCGCTGGACGCCCTGGCAGCAGACCTGGGCAACCGCACACGTCAGGCAGCGACTCAGTTGTCCTTGGCCAATGACCCTTCACCCGGTCTGGCGTTAGAGCGTCTGCGTGAGCAAATCGGCGCTAAGGACCTGTTGCTGTGGGGCGCCTCCGGGCAGCTGATTTCCAGCGCCGGTCAGTCGCGCTATATTTTGCAGCCCGACCGGCCATCGGCACAGCAGTTCCGGCTGGCGCGTACCCAGCGTGTGGCGACCCAGATCGAGGGCTTGGAAGATACGCTGTCGACTGGAACAGCAGCGTCGCCTCCGACGGCCCGCATCAGAGCGCTTGCACTGGTCAGTGATTCGAACTTCGGGCTGACCAGCAGCGAACGGTTTTTACAAGCCACCGAAGACCTGCCACCCGAACTCGTAGCCAACGCCATAGCCGTGCAAGAAGCTAACCGCGAATACCAGGAACGTGCGCTGGCCCGCAGCGGTCTGCGCAAGATGTACATCGGCACACTCACCCTGAGCCTGTTTCTGGCGGTGTTCGGCGCCGTGTTGCTGGCCGTGCTGCTGGGCACCCAGTTAGCGCGCCCGCTCTTGCTGCTGGCCGAAGGTGTGCGCCAGGTGGCGCAGGGCGACTTGCGGCCCAAGGAGGTGCTCAGCAGCAAGGACGAGCTGGGCGGGCTCACACGCTCATTTGCCGACATGACGCAACAGCTGTCAGATGCACGCTCGGCCGTGCAGCAAAGCATGAGCCAAGTCGACGCTGCGCGCGCCAATCTGCAAGCTATTTTGGACAACCTCACGGCGGGTGTGCTGGTGCTAGACAGCCAGGGCCGTATCCGCTCGAGCAACCCGGGTGCTGCGCGCATTTTGCGCGTCGCGCTGAGCACGCACCACGGCCAGTTGCTGTCTGAGGTGCCGGGGCTGGACGTCTTCGGCCGTGGCGTGCAGTCTCAGTTTGAGGCCTATTTGGCTGAAAACGCTGAACACAACCTGGAGCACTGGCAGCAGACCTTCGAGCTGCACGGCGGGCCGGCCGGCGCAGAGGACGGCGCCGTCACGCTGATTGCGCGCGGTGCCAAGATGCCCGGTACCGATGAAAGTCTGCTGGTGTTTGACGACGTCTCGGCCATGGTCTCAGCCCAGCGCGCTGAGGCTTGGGGTGAAGTTGCAAGGCGCCTGGCGCACGAGATCAAAAACCCGCTCACGCCGATCCAGCTGTCGGCCGAGCGCCTGGAGATGAAGCTCAGCGACAAGCTGCAACCCACAGAGCAAGCCATGCTCAGCAAATCGGTCAAGACCATCGTTGACCAGGTCGACGCCATGAAGCGCCTGGTCAATGACTTCAGGGACTACGCCCGGCTGCCGACGGCCGAGCTCAAGCCGCTGGACCTCAATGCGCTGGTGACAGATGTCATGCAACTCTACGCCGACGACGCCACCGTCATGCCGGTGCGCGTGGAGCTCGACCCTGCCGCACCCGCCATCCGCGGCGACGCCCAGCAACTGCGGCAGGTGATTCACAACCTGTTGCAAAACGCCCAGGATGCGCAAGAAGGACGCAGCGCGGAGCACCCCGTGCAAATCACCTTGAAAACCGAATACTCGACCAGCGCCCGCCGCGTGCGCCTGATCGTGCGCGACAACGGCTCGGGTTTTCCTGACCATATTCTGAAACGCGCTTTCGAGCCTTACGTGACGACCAAGAGCAAAGGCACAGGTTTAGGCCTGGCCGTGGTGAAAAAAATTGCTGACGAACACGGCGCCCGCATTGATATTTCCAACCGCGTGGCCGATGGGGCGGTCCAGGGGGCCCAAGTGTCGTTATCATTCGCAGTTGTGGCATAACAACAGCTGCGGCTTGAAGGCTTTTCAGACCGAGCAACGTGAAGGGTGCGATTCGATGGCAAATATTCTGGTGGTGGACGACGAGCTGGGCATCCGTGACCTGCTGTCCGAAATCCTCAACGACGAAGGGCATCAGGTAGAACTGGCAGAAAACGCTGCTCAGGCCCGGCTGGCCCGCGCCCGCGCCCGCCCCGACCTGGTTCTGCTCGACATCTGGATGCCCGACACCGACGGCGTCACCTTGCTCAAGGAATGGTCTTCGTCGGGCCAGCTCACCATGCCGGTCATCATGATGAGTGGTCACGCCACCATCGACACCGCAGTCGAAGCCACCAAGATCGGCGCCATGGCCTTTCTGGAAAAACCCATCACGCTGCAAAAACTGCTGCAAGCTGTTGAAAACGGTTTGACCAAACAATCTGCCCGCAAAACCCCGGGCAACCAGTCCGGCCTGAGCGCCGGCGAGCGGGCCGGCCAGCCTGGCATGCTTGCTTTTTCAGAGCCGGTGGAAGACACCAGTCCCAAACCCACGCAAAGTTTCGCACTCGAAAAACCCTTGCGCGATGCGCGTGACGAATTTGAAAAAGCTTACTTCGAATTTCACCTGCACCGTGAAGGTGGCTCCATGACCCGTGTGGCTGAAAAAACCGGCCTCGAGCGCACCCACCTTTACCGAAAGCTCAAGCAACTCGGCGTGGACTTGAGCCGCGGCAAACGCGCGGCTTGAGCGCTGCCAAAAGCAGCACTTCGCTGATATATAATCTGCGGCTTGGCCCGGTAGCTCAGTCGGTAGAGCAGAGGATTGAAAATCCTTGTGTCGGTGGTTCGATTCCGCCCCAGGCCACCA
>CANIDW010000029.1 GCA_947466165.1 Comamonadaceae bacterium
ATTTTTCAATAATTTTATTTATCTACAAAAATTCACCAGGGCCGATTTCAGCGGGTTTTGCCCCGCACAAACCGGAGCATGAGCAGTGAAAACCCAAGCCACGACCCGGCCAGCTGAAGCGAGGACTGAACTTTAACGCAATTTAAAGCCTGATTGATGACTTTTGGCGATTGCTTTGAAATGGCCGCCCGGCAGCCAAGGCTCAAGCCAGAAGAGCCCAAGCCGCCAGATCGTCGGCCGAGAGCTTACCCATGCGCCGCTGCAAGACGGCACCCGAAGCCGAAAAAACCACCGAAAAAGGCAGGCCGCCGCTCACATTGCCCATGCTTTTGCTCAGCTCGGTGCCGCCCAGGCCGGCCATGGCAACGGGAAAGTCCAGCGGCGATTTGGCCAGCCAGGCCCGTACGGCACTGGGCTGATCAACCGCCAGGCCCAGCACGCGCCAGCCACGGGGTTGCTGCGCCAGGTGAAAACGGTTGAGCAAAGGCAACTCCTCCACGCAGGGCGGGCACCAGGTGGCCCAGAAATTCAGGAGCAAGGGCTGGCCTGCCAGGCTGCTGATTTTGAACGGCGAGCCGTCAGGCGTCTCCAGCGCCAGCCCCCAGAACGGGTCTGCCGCCAGCGCCGCCGGGCTCCTGCCGTGAGCGCCGGACTGCCACCAGAAAGCCCCGGCCCCAGCCAAACCCGCGCTCAGCGCTGCACCGGCGTACATCAAATTTCTGCGTGAGCTCATGCTTGTTCCTGAAGTCAAAAACCTGGCCATTTAAAAATGAAATTATCCCCAAGCGGCAGGCTGGCACTCAACCTGAAGCCGCCAGCAAACGAGCCACCGAAGCCAGATCGCCGCGAGGTGACAGGCCCCGGGCGTCCGGTCGCAGCGCACCGCGCAAATCATCGTGGTCATAGACCATCAGGTGCACGCCGACGGTCTCTTGCAAGGGCTTACACAGGCTGCGAATGCTCAGCACCTCGACACTGTCACCGGTAAAACCAGTCACCGTGCGCGGTTCGTAGTCCACCTGATGCTCGATCAAGGCGATCTCAGCCGACTTGGGGTCATCGCAAAACAGCTGGATGTAGATATCGGACAAACGCGTGGCCGTGCCGCGCCAGACCGCGCCGCCTAAAAACGGCCTGAATTCGGCCATGCGCTGCATCCAGAGCAGCGCCAGTTCGCGCAACGCGGCCAGCTCGGCGGGCTGCGTGTCGGCGCAAAACAGCGCGATGTAGTCGCGCACAGCAGCTTCCACCAGGTCGTTGTCAGGTAATGCCGTGCGGCCCGGCAAACCCAGCTGCTTGAGCGCGCGGCGCTTGGCCGGCCCGTACTCCAGCCCCTCTTCCACCACCATGGTGGCAGCGGCAGCGGCGATCTGCTCCTTCAGGCTGTGCGGTTCAAAGTCGTGCATGGCTGCATTTTTGCATCCCGGGGCTGCCTAAAATGCCGTATGCACATACATATATTAGGAATCTGCGGCAGCTTCATGGGTGGCTTAGCGGCCTTGGCGCGTGAGGCCGGCCACCGGGTCACCGGTTGCGACACCGGCGTTTACCCGCCCATGAGCGATCAACTGCGTCAGTTGGGCATTGACTTGACCGAAGGCTATGACGCCGCGATCTTGAGCCAAGCCGGCTTTGGGCCTGATATGTTCGTCGTGGGCAATGTGGTTTCACGGGCGCGTCTGGCCGATGGCCGCCCGCGATACCCGCTGATGGAGGCCATCCTGGACCAGGGGCTGCCCTACACCAGCGGCCCGCAGTGGCTGGCCGAACACGTGCTGCAGGGCCGCCATGTGCTGGCCGTGGCCGGCACCCACGGTAAAACCACCACCACCGCCATGCTGACCTGGATTCTGGAGCGGGCCGGCCTGCAACCGGGCTTTCTGATCGGCGGCGTACCTTTGAATTTTGGCGTCTCTGCAAGACTTGGTCAGGGCCGCTGCTTTGTCATCGAAGCCGACGAGTACGACACCGCGTTTTTCGACAAGCGCAGCAAGTTCGTGCACTACCGCCCGCGCACGGCAATTTTGAACAACTTAGAGTTTGACCACGCGGACATTTTTGACAACCTGACGGCGATCGAGCGGCAGTTTCATCATTTGCTGCGGACCGTGCCTGCGCAGGGCCGTGTGGTGTTCAACGCCGATCAAGACAGCCTGGCCCGCGTGCTGGGCCAGGGCTGCTGGAGCGAGCAAGTCGGCTTCGGCGCAGGCGTTGGCGCGCAAAGCGGTTTCAGCGCCGACGGGGAGCCCGATGACTTTGCTGTCCTCAAGGCCGGTGAAACAGTCGCCCGGGTTCGCTGGTCTCTCACCGGCGTACACAATCAGCTCAATGCACTGGCAGCCATCGCCGCAGCCGAGCACGTGGGCGTGCGCCCTGCCGATGCAGCCCTGGGCTTGTCCAGCTTTGAGAACGTCAAGCGCCGCATGGAAGTGCGTGGCGTGTTGACGCGCGAAGGCGGCAACATCACGGTCTATGACGACTTTGCACACCATCCGACGGCGATCCACACCACCATAGACGGCCTGCGCCGGCAATTGAATGCGCTAGGACAGAGCTCAGCGCGCATTCTGGCGATCTTTGAGCCGCGCAGCAACACCATGAAGCTGGGCACCATGACGGCGCAGCTGCCCTGGAGCCTGGAACAAGCCGACCTGGCTTTTTGCCATGCCGGCGGCCTGGACTGGGACGCCAGCGCTGCGTTGGCCCCCATGGGCGCGCGCGCGCAGGTGGCTGACGATATCGCCTCCGTGCTGGCGCAAGTCAAGGCCGCGGCTCAGCCGGGCGACCACTTGCTGTGTATGAGCAACGGCGGCTTCGGTGACATTCACAGCAAACTGCTGGCCGCACTGGCCGATTGAAGACGGATTCCTGCTTGCGCAGGAATGACGGAAAAAATGCGCCGCCCTCGCAGGCTCAATCCGTCATACCCGCAGAATTCTCGTCATCCTCACGCATGCGGGGATCCATCCCCGTACCTTCTGGCACGCTCAGAGCGCGCGGCGTGCCAAAACGGCTTGCGACAAACCTTCGAGCAGCTTGAGTGAGTCCTCCCAGCTGATGCAGGCGTCGGTGATGCTCTTGCCGTAGGTCAAGGCACTGGCGTCATCTTTGCCCGGTGTGAATTTCTGAGCGCCTGCGTTGAGGTGGCTTTCCACCATCAGGCCGAAGACCTGCTTGGAGCCGCCGGCCACCTGAGCGCCGATATCACGCGCCACTTCGAGCTGTTTTTCGTGCTGTTTAGAACTGTTGGCATGGCTGCAATCGACCATGAGCGTGGCCGGCAATTGCGCAGCGTCCAGGTCTTTGCAGGCGGCAGCCACACTGGCGGAGTCATAGTTAGGCGCCTTGCCGCCACGCAAAATCACGTGGCAATCGCGATTGCCCTTGGTTTGCACAATCGCCACCTGCCCGTTTTTGTGCACAGACAAAAAGTGGTGGCCGCGGGCCGCCGCCTGAATGGCGTCGGTGGCAATGCGGATATTGCCGTCGGTGCCGTTTTTAAAACCGATGGGCGCAGAAATACCCGAAGCCAGTTCGCGGTGCACCTGGCTTTCGGTGGTGCGGGCACCGATGGCGCCCCAGGAAATGAGGTCGCCAATATACTGTGGCGAAATCACATCCAGAAACTCACTGCCGGCAGGCAGGCCCAGGCGGTTGATGTCGATCAGCAACTGGCGCGCAATGCGAAGGCCTTCGTCAATGCGGTAGCTCTCGTCCAGGTAGGGGTCGTTGATCAGACCTTTCCAGCCCACAGTGGTGCGCGGTTTTTCAAAGTACACGCGCATCACGATTTCCAGTGTGCCGGCGTACTTATGCCTTTGCTCGACCAGCCGGCGCGCGTACTCCAGCGCGGCAGCCGGGTCATGGATGGAACATGGGCCGATGACCAACAACAAGCGGTCGTCGGTGCCGGCCATGATGTTGTGGATGCTCTGGCGGGTTTGGGTGATCAGCGCCTCGACCGGCGTAGCGCTGATCGGGAAAAAGCGGATCAGATGTTCTGGCGGTGGAAGCACGGTGATGTCCTTGATGCGTTCGTCGTCGGTCTGGCTGGTTTTGTCGACGGGACGGGCATACCAGCTCTCGCTGGTGGTCTGGATGGGGGCATTCATGACGGACTTCCTTGGGGTTGAACTAAAGAATCGGATGCACAAAAAAAAACCGCCGGGGGGTCCGGCGGTTTAGAAGATTCAGCTGCGTTTAGGGGGCTTACGCAAGGATCTCTCTACCGCCGGTGGCGCTTGAGAAGCTAAAGTAAGCAAAATAAAATGCGGCTGAATGCATAGTTGAAATGTAGCACAAGCTCAACAACGGGGCCTTAAGCGGTGCCGCCCACGGTCAAAGCATCGATGCGCAAAGTCGGCTGGCCGACGCCCACCGGCACGCTCTGGCCCTCTTTACCGCAGGTACCCACGCCACTGTCCAGCGCCATGTCGTTGCCGATCAGGCTCACACGCTTGAGCGCCTCGGGGCCGCTGCCCACGATGGTCGCGCCTTTGACAGGGTACAAAATTTTGCCGTTTTCAACCCAGAAAGCCTGGCTGGCCGAGAACACGAACTTGCCCGAGGTGATGTCCACTTGACCACCGCCGAAGTTGGTGGCGTACAAACCTTTTTTCATGCTGGCGATGATTTCGGCTGGGGCTTTGTCACCGCCCAGCATGTAGGTGTTGGTCATGCGCGGCATCGGCATGTGGGCATAACTTTCACGCCGGCCATTACCGGTGGGCTTGACGCCCATCAGGCGGGCGTTGAGCGAGTCCTGAATATAGCCTTTGAGAATGCCGTCCTCGATCAACACATTGCGCTGGCTGGCATTGCCTTCATCGTCCACATTGAGTGAGCCTCGGCGCTCGGCCAGCGTGCCGTCGTCGAGCACCGTCACGCCTTTGGCGGCCACGCGCTGGCCGATGCGGCCGGCAAAGGCACTGGAGCCTTTGCGGTTGAAATCACCTTCGAGCCCGTGGCCAATGGCTTCGTGCAGCAAGATGCCGGGCCAGCCGGGGCCGAGCACCACACTCATCTCGCCGGCCGGGGCGGGCCGGGCTTCGAGATTGGTCAGCGCAGCCTTGACCGCGTCATCCACATAGGCATTGATCTGCGTTTCATCGAAGTAAGCCAGGCCGAAGCGGCCGCCGCCGCCGCCCGAGCCGACCTCCCGGCGGGCCACACCGGCGATTTTTTGCTCGGCAATCACCGTCACACTCAATCGCACCAGCGGCCGCACGTCGGCGGCCAGTGTGCCGTCAGCGCGCGCCACCAGCACAACGTCGTATTCGCTGGCCAGGGCGGCCATGACCTGCACGATGCGCGGGTCCTTGGCCTTGGCAAGTTTTTCAACCCGCTCCAGCAACTTGACTTTGGCGGTGCTGTCCAGGGTGGCTATCGGGTCAATGTCCCGGTAAAGCGAACGGCTGCCGGCGACCTTGCGCGCCGGGGTCTTGACACGGCCGGCCCGGTTGGCAGCAGAGATGGTGCGCACGGTGCGGGCGGCATCGAGCAAGGAGGCTTCGGAAATATCATCCGAGTAAGCAAACGCCGTTTTTTCGCCGCTGACGGCGCGCACGCCGACACCCTGGTCAATGCTGAAGGAGCCCGTTTTGACAATGCCCTCTTCCAGGCTCCAGCCTTCGCTGCGGGTGTACTGAAAGTAAAGGTCTGCATCGTCCACGCCGTAGGCCGAAATCTCGCCCAGCGCGCGGCGCAGATGAGCTTCGCTCAGGCCGAAAGGCGCCAGCAGGAATTTGTCGGCAATTGCCAGTCGCTCAGCCGTGGCGTCTGCATGCACACGGGCACCTGGAGCTGACACAGCATGTTGAGCTCGGGACGGGGGGGAGGATTTGAGTGAAACCATGGCCGCATTGTAGGCAGTCGCCCTTATCCTTGGGGGCTTAAGGGCAGACGCCCGGAGCTGGCTCTGCGGCCCTACTCAGGACTGTATGAGCCGCTTGGACTTGGCGATCGACATCAAAATGCCCAGCGCCAGGCCCAGGGTCACCATGGCGGTACCGCCGTAACTGATGAAAGGCAGCGGCACACCAACCACCGGCAAGATACCGCTGACCATGCCCATGTTGACAAAGGCATAGGTGAAGAAAATCATGGACACCGCGCCGGCCAGCAGCCTGGCAAACAGCGTGGGCGCTTCCAGTGCAATCGCCAGGCCGCGCAGGATCAAAAAGACAAATGCGCCTATCAGCATCAGATTGCCGAGCAGACCAAACTCCTCGGAGTAAGCGGCAAATATAAAGTCTGTGGTGCGCTCCGGAATGAACTCCAGATGGGTCTGCGTGCCGGCCATGAAGCCCTTGCCGAAAAACCCGCCGGAGCCGATCGCAATCATGCCCTGGATGATGTGAAAACCCTTGCCCAAAGGGTCGCGCGAGGGGTCGAGCAAGGTGCAAATACGCTGCTGCTGGTAGTCATGCAGCACCGGCCAACGCATGCCGTCAGCGCACAGTTGAGGCTCGTACCAAACCACCAAAGCCACCCCGACCAGCCCCAGCAAAACCGGCGGTACGATCAGTCGCCAGCTCAGGCCGGCAAAAAAGATCACCGCCAAGCCTGCCGCCAGCACCAGCAGCGAAGTACCCAGATCGGGCTGTTTCATGATCAGACCCACGGGCAAGGCCAGGAAAAAAATCGCCGCCAGAAAGTCCAGCGGACGCAGCTGGCCCTCGCGCTTTTGAAACCACCAGGCCAGCATCAGCGGCATGGCGATCTTCATGATTTCACTGGGCTGAATCACCACCCCCAGATTGATCCAGCGCTTGGCCCCTTTTTTGGTCAGGCCAAACACCGCCACTGCCACTAAAAGCGCCACGCCCACCACATACACAGGCACGGCAAAAGTCATCAGGCGCTGCGGCGGTATTTGCGCCACCACGAACATGATGGCGCCGGCAATCAGCATGTTTCGGCCGTGGTCTACAAAGCGGGTGCCGTGGTCATAGCCCGAGGAGTACATGATCAGCAGCCCTGCACAGGCGAGCAGAAACACCGCAAACGCCAGGGGTCCGTCAAAACCCTCTACCCAAGGGGCCATGCGGCGCAACAGTGAAGGTTTGTCAAATACGGCTGCCATGGCTCAATTATCCGTCAGCGGGGCGCTAACATCCGGGCATGACCGTGACCCATTTGTTGTATTTGCACGGCTTTCGTTCTTCCCCGCTTTCTGCCAAGGCCGTGAAAATGGCCGCTGCTGTGCAAGCCCTTCACCCAGCCGTGCACTGGTGGTGTCCGCAGTTGCCGCCCTCGCCGCGCCAGGCTATTGAGATGCTGATGGCCGGCATCGCCGGCTGGCCCCAGGCCAGCATGGCGGTTGTGGGCTCTTCACTGGGCGGCTTTTATGCCACCTGGATCGCCGCCCGAACAGGCTGCCCGGCCGTGCTGCTGAACCCGGCGGTCCAGCCGGCGCGCGATCTGGCCCGCCACATCGGCGTGCAAAGCGCCTGGCACTCGCCGCAGGAAACTTTCTTTTTCCAGCCCGAATTCGTGCAGGAATTGCGCGAACTTGACGCCGGCACGCTGAGCCGTCCGGAACGGTTTTACACCCTGATCGCCAAAGGCGATGAGCTGCTGGACTGGCGCGAAATGAGCGCCCGCTACGCCGGCTCGCAAGGCCAGCTGCTCGAGGGCGGTGACCACGCCCTGAGCGACTTTGATGAGCATATGGCGGGCGTTATGCGCTTTCTTGCGCTGGCTTAAAACAGCTCAGCGGGCCGGCAAGCCCATGGGACAATTGATTTCATGCACACATTGTTTGAAGAAGCCGGCAAGTTTCTGGCCGGTCGCATCCTTTCCGAGACCGACGCTTCTATGCAGGTCGAACTCGACTCGGGCAAGCGCGTCAAGGTCAAAGCGGCCAACGCCCTGCTGAAATTTGAAAAACCGGCCCCTGCCGAACTGCTGTCGCGCGGCCAGTTACTGAGCCTGGAGATTGACCTGGACTTGGCCTGGGAATTTGCCAGCGACGAGGAATTTAGCTTTGCCGACCTGGCGCGCGACTATTTCAGCGCCGACCCCAGCCAGGCGGCCAGCCTGGAGCAGCAGGCGGCTGCTCTGTTTCGCCTGTTTGAAGCGCCGCATTACTTCCGGCGCGCCGGCAAGGGTCGCTTCAAAAAAGCACCCGCCGAGATTTTGCAACTGGCGCTGGCCGGCATTGAAAAGAAAAAAATCCTGGCTGCGCAAATCAGCGCCTGGGCCGAAGAACTGGCGCAGGGCCAATGCCCGGTGCCGGTGCGCGAGCAGCTCTACAAAATCCTCTTCAAGCCAGACAAAAACAGCGCCGAATACAAAGCGGTGGTCGAGGCGGCGCGGGCTTCGCACTTGCAGCCTCTGGACTTGCTGCAACGCGCAGGCGCCATCACCTCGGCTTACCAGTTCCATTGGAAGCGCTTTTTGTTTGAGAACTTCCCCAAGGGCACGGCCTTCCCGGCCTTGCAGGCGCCCGTCGCTAAGGAGGAACTGCCGCTGGCCGACGTGCGGGCTTTTTCCATCGATGATTCCAGCACCACAGAGATCGATGACGCGCTGTCAGTCCAGGGCCTGGGCAGCGGCACGGTGACGCTGGGCATTCACATCGCCGCGCCCGGCTTGGCCGTGCTGCCTGGCAGCGCCATCGACCTGCTGGGCCGCGCCCGCCTGTCCACCGTTTACATGCCGGGCTACAAGCTGACCATGCTGCCCGACGAAGTGGTGCAAAGCTACACACTGCAAGAGGGGCGCAACTGCCCGGCGCTGTCGCTGTATGTCACGCTCGATGAAAGCACCTTGGCCATCAGCCAGAGCGTGACCCGCCTGGAAATGGTGCCCATTGCCAGCAACCTGCGCCACGACAAGCTCGACACCGTTTTCACCGAAGCGTTTTTTGAGGATGCCGTAGCCACGGGCGCGCCCGCAGCCGATATTGCCTGGGGGCAGGAGCTCAGCTTTTTACACAGGCTGGCTAAAACGCTGAAAGCCCAGCGTGAAGTGGTGCGCGGCAAACCCGAAAACTTCAACCGCCCCGACTACAACTTCAAGCTCGACAAGCCGGGCGGCGGCGAACCGCAGGGCGACGAGACAGTCAACATCAGCACCCGCCAGCGCGGCGCACCGCTGGACCTGATCGTGGCCGAGGCCATGATACTGGCCAACAGCACCTGGGGCGAATGGCTGGCCGAGCACGGCGTGCCGGGCATCTACCGCAGCCAGGCCAGCATGGCGCCCGGCGTCAAAGTGCGCATGGGCACGCGCGCCCTGCCGCATGCCGGTCTGGGCGTGAAAAGCTATGCCTGGAGCACTTCACCGCTGCGCCGCTATGTGGACCTGGTCAACCAGTGGCAGCTGATCGCCTGCGTGCGCAACGGCCGCACCGCTGCGCTGGTGGCACCTTTCAAGCCCAAAGACACCGATTTATTTGCCATCATCTCGAGCTTTGACGCTGCCTACAGCGCCTACAACGGTTTTCAGGCCGGCATCGAACGCTACTGGACGCTCAAGTACCTGCAGCAAAACGGCATCAGCGAGCTCACAGCAACGGCCTTCAAGGACAACCTGGTGCGCGCCGACGAGCTGCCCCTGGTCTTGCCGGCCGCCGGCGCGCAAGGCTTGCCGCGCGGCGCGCGGGTGCGCGTGCGCCTGGGTGAAATTGACCAGATCACGCTGGATGTGCACAGCACCGTGATCGAGCGGCTGGACGCTGAGCCCGAAGACGCGGAACTGGAGGACGAACTCGATGGCGGCGAAGAGTTAGCTGCAGGGCCTATATCCATCGCTGTGGACATGAGCGAGCCCGGGCTTGAAGCGCCCGGCGACGCGCCCGCGGCCTGATGTCTGCGGCCGGCTGGAGCATCTGAACTTGAAGCGTCCCAGCACTTTGCAACTGGCGCTGGGCATTTCGC
>CANIDW010000030.1 GCA_947466165.1 Comamonadaceae bacterium
AGCATGGGCAGTGCCCGCTTGGCCACCAGCGGGCTGAGCCGGCCATAGAGCAGCCCGATCAAGCCCGGCAGCGCGCCGATACCGCCGACCAGCAAAAGTGCCACCGACAGGTAGGCGCCCAGCGCGATGCCGGCCACCGGCGGCAGCAGCGCCAACAGGGCGCCGCCCAGCAGCAGGGCCAGACTCAGCCAGGCGTGGCCATGACCTGAGGGCGCCACGCCCAGGCCCTTGAGGCTTTGCGCGGGCGGCAATTGTTGGGCCGTACGCGCCGGCCACCAACCGCCCACCAAGGCCGCCACCACGCCCAGGCTGCCGTAGGTCAGCGCAGCCGCCCAGCTCCACTGCAAGACCGGCGCGATGCCGGCAAAGTAACCGCCACCCAGGTCGCCGCCCAGCAGACGCAAGGCCAATGCCGCCAGCGCTGAGCCCAGCGCCACGCCAGCGGCACTGCCCAACAGGCCCAGCAGCAGCGATTCGCACAACACCAGATGCAACCGCGTAGCGCCACCCAGACCCAGCACACCCAGCAAGGCCAATTGCTGGGCGCGTTTGGCCACGCTCAGCGACAACACGGAGAACACCAAAAACGCACCCGTGAAAAGCGCTACCAGCGCCAATACCGTGAGGTTGATGCGGTAAGCGCGTGAGAGCTGGCTCACGCGCTGGGCGGCGTCGCCGGGCTCGCTCCATTGCAGCTGTGCCGGCCAGTCAGCGGCGCTGTGTTGGCGACGTACAAAGTCAGCCCGGTCCACCCCGGCTCGCAGCTGCAAGTCGACGCGCGTGAGTTCGCCGCCGCGGCCAAACAGGTCTTGCGCTGCGCCCAGGTCCATCACCGCCAGTGGACCGCCGCCGGCGGTCACACTGCCGGCCACGCGCACTGCCAGCATGTTCAAGCCGCTTTGCAATTGCACAGAGCCTGCGCCAAGCGCGTTCTGAGCCGCGGCATTGAGGAACACCGTGGCCGGTGCAAAAAAAGCAAAGCGGTCGTCGGCATCTGCCGGTCGCGGCAGTAATTCGGGCGCCAGACGGGCCAGCAGCAGGGCGTCCACCCCCAGCACCCGCAGCGACTGCCGCGTGCCGCCGGCAGCTTGCGCATAAGTGCTCAGCTCCAGCACGGGGCTGGCCACAGACACCTCCGGCAAGCTGGCGATGCGGGCGTAAAGCGATTCGTCAAACTGACCCTGCGAAGCCCGAAGCGTCAGGTCCGGCTGGCCGTTGACGGAGCGCACGGCTTGAGAAAATTCACTGAGCGCAGACGCGTTGATCAGATGCACCGACAAAGCCAGCGCCACGCCCAGCATGACGGCCACCACCGCCGCCGCATTGCGCCAGGGGTGGTGGCGCAGCTCTTGCCATGAAAAAGTCAGCAGCAGGGCGGGCAGCACGGGGCGCTGCCTGCCGGCAGCGGGTTGTAAAAATTCAAACCAGGCCATCGGCATGCAGTTTGAGCACCCGGTCAGCGCGCGCGGCTGCGGCTTCGGAGTGCGTCACCAGCACCAGCGATGAGCCCTGCGCACGCGTTTGCGCCAGCAGCGCGTCCATCACGCGGGCGGCGGTGGCCGGGTCCAGGTTGCCGGTGGGCTCGTCGGCCAGCACCAGCGCCGGCCTGTGCACCAGCGCGCGTGCCATGGCCACACGCTGCAATTGCCCGCCCGAGAGCTGCTGCGGCAACCGCTCGCCCAGGCCGCTCAGACCGACGGCGTCCAGCATGTGCTGTACGCGTGCGTCGTCGTGCTGACCCAGCAGCAGCAAGGGCAGTCCGACGTTTTGCGCCACATCCAGATGCGGCAGCACATGAAATGCCTGAAACACAAAACCAACATGCCGGCGCCTGAGCAGAGCGCGCTGCTCGTCATTGAGCTCGCCCAGGTTGTGGCCTTGCAGATGGACGCTGCCATGGTCCCAGCTGTCCAGCCCGGCCATGCAGTTCAGCAGCGTTGATTTGCCCACACCGGATTCACCCACGATGGCGACAAACTCGCCGGGCGCCAGACTCAGGCTGACGTTGCGAAACACCGGACTGTCGCCATAGTGTTTGGCGAGCTGCTGTATGTCAAGGCTCATACGCTGGCTCCGGCGCACTGCGCTGTGAGTGCCAGCACTTGCGCCAGCGCATCGGGGGCGTCACAAGCCACCACGCGCCGTTGCGGCATGCTGCGCAGCCAGGTCAGCTGGCGCTTGGCCAGCTGGCGCGTCGCCGCGATGCCCTTCTCGCGAAAATCATGCTCGGCCTGCTGCACTTCTTTGGGGGTTTTCAGGGTGTCCAGATTGTCCAGCAGAGTCCAGGCTTGGCGGTAACCCACGCAGCGCATGGCCGGCAGATCCGGGTGCAAATCAGCCCGCGCCCGCAGACTGCGTACTTCATCAAGAAAGCCGGCCGCCAGCATGGCATCAAAACGCTGCGCAATGCGCTGGTGAAGCCAGGCACGATTGTCCGGTTCCAGGCTGATCAGCAGGCCGGCGGGCGCTGTGTCAGCCTCCATCGCAGGCTGGGTTTGCGCGATGCGCCTTTGAAAAAAAGACATCGGCTGGCCAGACGCTCGAAACACCTCCAGCGCACGCGAAATACGCTGCGAGTCCTGCGGTTGTAAACGTGCGGCAGTCAGCGGGTCGACACGCGCCAACTCGGCATGCAGCGCGGGCCAGCCCTGGGCCGCGGCCTGCTCGGCCAGCTCGGCCCGCAGCGCCGGGCTGGCCGTCGGCATATCGTCCAGACCATCCCACAATGCCTTGAAGTACAGCATGGTGCCACCTACCAGTAGAGGGAGCCTGCCGCGACTGCGAATATCCGTCATCAAAACCCGGGCGTCGCGCACAAAATCGGCCGCGCTGTAAGCCTTGAGCGGGTCACGGATATTGATCAGGTGATGCGGCACGGCCGCCAGCTCGTCTGCGCTGGGTTTGGCCGTGCCGATGTCCATGCCGCGGTAAACCAGTGCTGAGTCCACGCTGATGATCTCGACCGCCTGCTGCTGCGCAATGGCCAGCGCTGCGGCTGTTTTACCGGCTGCCGTGGGACCGGCCAGGGCCAGGAAAGCCGGCAAGTCAGCGGGCAGGGCGCTGCTGTTCATGACACGCAATCCGGGGCGACCGGGCTGCTGCGGCCATAGCGCCGCACCACGGTCCAGGCGGTCAGGGCCAGCACAACGCTCCAGGCGGCCACCCCATAAGTCAGCGGCCGTGCGCTGCCGTCCATGTGCGTGCCCAGCCAAGTGCCAATGAAAAAGGCCGCCAGCATCATCAAAAAACCATTGAGCGCGGCGGCAGTGCCGGCGGCTTCGGGGAAGGGCCCGACTGCACCGCTCTGACCGCAGGGTTGGTGCACGCCGTGCCCCAGCATGTAAAGCGCAAAAGGCACACACAAGGACCAGACGTTTTGAATGCCGTACCAGGCCAGAGCGGCCATCAGCACGCCGGCTGACAGGCTCAAACCAGCGGCCAAGGCGGCGGCATTTTGCACACCATAGCGTGTGAGCAAACGGCGACACAAAAAAGTACCGAGTAAATAGGCAAAGCACATCAAAAACAGCACCATGCCAAACTGTATTTTGGACAGACCCAGCACCTGGATAAAGACAAAGGGCGAGGTCGCCAGAAACGTGAACAAGCCGCCGTAAGACGCCACGGACAGCGATGAATAAGCTAAAAAAGTCGGGTTGCGCAGAATCACTGTCCAGGTGCGCACCAGTGATCGGGCATGCAACGCCTGCGGGTTGGGCTGCGCCAGGGTTTCTTTAAAACGCCACAGTACCAGCGCCAGTGTGCCCGCCGATAAGAGGGCCGGCACCAGCAATGTCATGCGCCAGCCTGACAGATCAGACACCAGGCTGCCCACCGGCGGAGCCAGGCAGGCCAGCACACCCAGCCCGCTGAGGCCCTTGGACATGATGCGAGCGCCTTCGGTGGGCGCGTAGAGGTCGCGCACGATGGCGCGTGCACACACCACCACCGCGCCCATGGCCGCGCCTTGCAGCGCGCGCCAGACAATCAGCCACAGCATAGAAGGCGCCTGGGTGCTGGCCAGGGCGGCCAGGGTGTAGGCCAGCAAGCCGGTCAGCAGCACAGGGCGGCGGCCGAAGCGGTCGGACAAAGGCCCCCAGAACAGCTGCGAGCAACCAAAAGCCAGCAGCAGGGCACTCAAGGTGTACTGGGCCTGCCACATCGGGGCCGCAAAACTGGCTGACAGCGAGGGCAGGGCCGGTAAATACAAGTCGGTCGTCACCGGCTGAATGCCCAGTGTGAGCGCCAGGATCAGCACGATCAGTCCGGCGGGCATGCCTGCCTGGGCGGCGTTGAAAGACAGTGGCAAAGGGGAAGTCTGACTTGAAGGCATCCCGACGAGCGTATCAGGATTTGCAGTAGCAGAGCAGCACGCCGGTCATGCGCTGATGACCTGGTGACTACCGATGGTTCGAAATCATTCGGCCCCAATGCTGTAGCCGGTTTCACGCTTGAGCTGAACATCCGGCCGCAGGCCCTGAAGGGAAAGGACATCAACTGGAAACTCAATGATTCGCCGATTTCTAAAGCTGCTGTGTAGACCTGCGTGTGGCAGGCGCGGCTAGGCGCAAATCGCGCTGGCAGGAGGGGTGTGTTTTGAAGAGTTAGAGCGGCCTGCAAGGGGGGGGCGGGGGTTTTAGGCGAGTTTTCTGAGGGTTTTTACGCGGTTTGTCGGTTGAGCAAAGGTGCCACACTGGTGTTGAGGTAATTGGAATTCCTATCCACCATGCCGCAACCGCTTTGAAAGGCTTGGGATGAACACTATCGATTTGAAAGGCCGCGTTGCGGTTATCACCGGCGGCGCACAAGGTATCGGCTACGCCACCAGCGAACGCATGTTGCGCTCTGGTGCCAGTGTGGTCATGTGGGACATTGATGCTGCCAAGTTAGAAGAGGCCAAAGCTTCGTTGAGCAAACTTGGCAAGGTCAGTGGTTACGTAGTCGAGCTCACATCTGATGCTGCGGTGGGTGCCACCACAGCACAAACCATCAAAGACAGCGGGCACATCGACATCCTGGTAAACAACGCTGGCATTACCGGCGGCAACGGCACCACATGGGACCTAGACCCTGAAGTGTGGAAGCGCGTCATCGATGTGAACTTGATGGGCCCTTATTACACCTGCCGCCACGTCACGCCTCATATGGTCTCGCGTGGATGGGGGCGCATTGTGAACATCGCATCTGTCGCTGGCAAAGAAGGCAACCCCAATGCAAGCCATTACAGCGTATCAAAAGCAGGTGTGATTGCGTTAACCAAATCATTGGCCAAAGAAGTCGCGACAAAAGGTGTATTGGTCAACGCGGTAGCGCCTGCTGCCGCCAAGACTGCCATGTTTGCCACCATGGCGCAAACGCATATCGATTACATGCTGAGCAAAATTCCGATGGGGCGTTTTGTAGAAGTTGATGAAATTGCAGCCATGGTCAGCTGGTTATCCAGCGAAGACTGCTCGTTTACGACGGGTTCGGTGTTTGATATTACTGGCGGCCGGTCAACCTATTGACGCCCTGATAACCAAGCCCTGAATGCTGTGGCAACTTGTTGTGTATTTGAAATGTCTATTTCTTAGCTTGGGTGGATGGGGGGAGTCATCCCTTTAATCCGCTGCTTTTCAATCTGATCAGAAGGAGTTAATTGTGCTGAATCTTCTCAAAGCATTCTTTCTCGCCATCACATTTGCTGCAGTTTCTGCCCATGCCCAACCCTATCCGAACAAGATCATCAAGATCGTCATTCCCTACCCGCCCGGGGGTGCAACCGATATCGTGGGTAGATATATTGGCCAAAAACTTCAGGAAGTGCTGAACACGCCGGTCATCATCGACAACAAGCCAGGTGCCGGAACGAATATTGGCACAGAAGGAGTGGCGAAGGCGAGCCCCGACGGCTACACATTGCTACTTGGCTCTTTTGCCAACGGCGTGAACAAGTCTCTGTTTAAAAATATGTCATTCGATCCCACCAAGGATCTCGTTGGGGTTTCGCTCATATCGCTCGGATCCATCATCATGACCGTACCACCGGATTTTCCGGCCAATACGGTTCAAGAGTTCATTGCTATCGCAAAAGCTCAGCCTGGAAAACTTAACTACGGTGTCGGTGGGGCGGGCAGTTCTGCGCACCTGGCGGGTGAGTTGTTCAAGTCGATTACGGGAACTGCCATTGAATCAATTCAGTACAAAGGGGGTGCAGCCGCCTTGCAAGATTTGATGGCCGGCCGCGTACAGTTGATTTTTGACAATCCGCAGATCCTGATTCCGCTGGCAAAGGCAGGTAAATTGAAACTTCTGGCAGTCACTGGCAAAGACCGCGCAGCCTACCAGCCTTCATTGCCCACATTGATTGAATCGGGCGTCAAGGGCTTTGAAATTTATTCTTGGTACGGCCTTCTGGCCCCCGCCAAAACCCCGGTAGAGGTAGTCACAGTGATTGAGAACGCCATGGCAAAAATCATGGCCATGCCCGATGTCAAAGCCAAATTCAGTGACTTAGGAATCGTGCCTATTGGAAGCAATGCAAAGGTGATGAACGAGTTCTTTCTTGAGGAAAATCGGAAATGGGAAAAGATCGTTAGAGAAGGAAAGATTCAGGTTGAATGAATCTGTATGACGAGCCAGAAGAAATTAAGTGAGTCGTCGCCTGGCTTAGGCTTTGAGCCCATTCCTAACTGCGCCCGGCAGCCATGAAAATCACTGAACTAGACGTAACAGTATTTGCGTGGGACGATATCCCTGCTGCGCGATATGGCAATGCCAACCCGGTCACCACCTCACGAGGGGAGATCGGACTTTTACGAATCGCGACTGACGAGGGCTTGGAAGGCCACGCATTTCTCGGCTCATCATTTCGCAGCGTCTATCTTGATGTCACATCCCTCGTACGACATTTGAAGCCAGAGGTGATTGGCTCAAACCCGCTGGACCGCGAACGCATTCATCGAAAACTGATAGCCAAGACACGCGCGACAACGCTTCGCGCAATAGGTGCCATTGATGTCGCAATCTGGGACTTGTGCGGCAAGATTGCAGGGCTCCCGCTGCATCAAATGATGGGCTCCTACCGCAGCCGCGTGCCCGCCTATGCAAGTTCATCGACGCTTGGCGATAAATCAGCCTATGTGGACAGTGTGCTGGCCATGAAGGAAGCTGGTTTCAAAGCTTACAAGATCCATCCGCCGGCCAATCTCGCTGACTGCATTGATGTTTGCCGCAAAGTCCGGGCCGCCGCCGGAGACGACATGGTGCTCATGGTCGACCCGGCAGGCGCGTTTGATTACCCGCAGGCTCTGCGCCTTGGGCGTATTTTGGAAGAGCTGAACTTCCACTGGTACGAGGACCCTCTGAGCGAATCGGATATCTACAACTACGTTAAATTACGCCAGAAATTAGACATACCGATTCTGGCGACCGAATACTCCCCGGGCGGATTTGAGGCCTACGCGCCTTGGATCATGGCCCAGGCCACAGACTACTTGCGCGCTGATGTGGCTATCAAGGGTGGTCTTACTCCAGTGATGAAAACCGCCCATCTTGCCGAGGCATTCCAGATGAATCTGGAGGTACACCATGGTGGAAACTCACTGAACAACGTGGCTAACTTGCACGCCATCATGGCCATCAAAAACTGCGAGTATTTCGAGGTGCTTTTGCCAAACGGAGCACAAAAGTATGGTCTGATCGAAGACATCCAACTCGACAGCGACGGGTATATAAATATCGCACCTTTTGACCATCCGGGCTTGGGAGCTCAGATAGATTTCGACCTCATTCGGCATAAAACACTTGAAATTCTTCGCTGATCTAAGCGTTAATACGAGTGTATGTGCGCACCGACGCCAGTTTGCTCGCGCTAACGATTTCCGCTACGCAGATGCAACGCTCCTTAGTACCAAAATGCGCAAGACCTGTGGGCTGGCGGACCATGGAGCCACTGTCGCAAGACAGTGGTGGCGTCAGCGACAGGCTCGTCGAGTTAGTTCGACTTGGAAACGATGAGCGGCCGTGCATCGGCAGCACCAAAGTACCGGCATAAGAGGCAAAGCGACTGCCCCAAGGCCTCAAAAAATGCTTCGTGAAAGAAGACTCATGAAAATTATCAAGCTAGAAACCTTTGCGATTCCACAAGTCGGCCTGGTCAAGATCACTTTGGAGGACGTATCCACCGGCTGGGGACAAATTGCCAGCTTCGAGGCAGCCGATATAGTCGCCGAAATTATTCATCGTCAGATAGCGCCATGCCTTCTGGGCGTTGAATTTGAATCCATCCAAGCGGTTTTGCAAAAAATCACTGACAGGACCATGAAGTTTCATGGTTCTCACATCAGCCGTGGCATGTCAGCTGTCGAAACCGCACTGATGGACGCGCTGGCCAAAGCGAACGGCCAACTAGTGACCGAGATGATTGGGGGAAACACAACTCCGATTCCCGTATATGGCTCAAGCATGAGCAGAACCATCACCCCGGCCAAAGAGGGGGAGCGCCTGAAAAGACTCAAGGAGGAATTTGGGTACAAGGCGTTCAAGATCCGGGTGGGTAAGGATTGCGGCCACGACCAAGATGAATGGCCTGGCCGAACCGAGGAACTCATACCTTTGGTTCGACGCATGTTGGGATCGGAAACAGTCATCCATGCCGATGCAAACAGTTGCTATTCCCCGAAAAAGGCTATCGAGGTCGGCTCCATGCTGGAGGCTAACGGCTACGGTCATTTTGAGGAGCCTTGCCCATTCTGGATGTTGGACTGGACCGGGGAAGTAGCTTCCAAACTCAATATACCTGTGGCGGGTGGAGAACAAGACCACGCGCAGAGTACCTGGACCACCATGATCAGAGACCATGTGGTCGACATCGTTCAGCCAGATATTTGCTACTGTGGCGGCATCTCTGTCGCGCTAAAAATTGCGCAACTGGCCCATGAAAATGGACTGCTTTGCGTGCCGCATTGCGCCAATCATTCACTGGTCACAATTTTCACGATGCACCTTTGGAACGCGCTTCCCAACAAAGGCCCTTTCATGGAGTACTCCATAGAAGATCAGAGTATGTACGCTGGGATGTACCTCAACCCTCCAAGGCTCGAAGATGGAAAGCTACATTTTGTGTCCGAGGGGTATGGTTGGGGAGTTCAGATCAATCCGCAATGGCTCGATAAGGCCGTTCACCGCGCATCTTTCGCAAGCTAGGGCCATGGTCAATGATGTTGGCAGAGGGCAAGAATTTTACGGAGGGGTGTAGTACGCAGCTTGTCGATGGATCAAAGCTGCCAGACTGCCCTTGGGATAGTTGGAATGCTTATTCGTGAGTGCATGGCGATTTCTTCAGAAGAAACGCAACCAACTCGACCGGCGAACGGTTGGCACGCTAAGCTCGCACCAGAGTCTGGCTCTGCCCCAACTGAGGCACAGGCACCTGATGAACTGTAGCGCTGGCACACCTCGAATTGGGCGGCTTTGGCGTGTCTCTTAAACTCACTGCATGAACATGCCTCTTGAAGACCCGCAGTCGAATGCTGCCACCAGCGAGCAATACCTGAAACCTTCAGCCGAAGCCTGGGCGCTCGGCTTTGCCGGCTTGCTTCCCTTTGTGCTGGGGGCGGCCGGAGTTTGGTTTTTCCCCTATGAGTGGTCTGACCTGGCCGCCACGGCCCTGCTCACTTATGCCGCTGTGATTGCGAGTTTTTTAGGCGGCATTCACTGGGGTATGGCCATGCGGCAGCAACGCGCGCCGCGCGGCTGGCTGATCTGGGGCGTCTTGCCCAGCTTGCTGGCCTGGGCCGGCTTGTTGCTCAACAGCGCCTGGGGCTTGCTGCTGATGGCAGCCAGTCTGATCCTCTGCTATGTGGTGGACGCC
>CANIDW010000031.1 GCA_947466165.1 Comamonadaceae bacterium
CAAAGGGCTTGAAGGTGTTGAAGGAAATCTCAAAACGCTGGCCGAGTTCGTCGGTGATCTCGTTCCAGTCGTTCTTGGTTGACACGGTCTGCATCATGCCGCGCGGTGCTTCCAGCGCCTTGGGGCTGGCGGTAAAACCTTTGCTGGCCAGCAGCGCCGACATCATGCCGGCGCGGGCGGCGCCACCCGGGTGAAAGGGTTTGGTCATGGTGCCGAACTGCTCGCGCATGCCGACCGGTTGCGAGGCGGCGATACCCAGCGCCATGGCAGTTTGCTGCGTGTCCAGCTTGAGCAGGCGGGCGCAGGCGGCAGCCGCGCCCAGGGTGCCGGTGGAGCCGGTGATGTGCCAGCCGCGGTCATAGTGCTCGGGGTACATGGCGTTGCCGACGCGGCAGGCCACGTCGATGCCCAGCACCAGCGCGTCTATGCATTCGCGTCCGCTAGCACCGGTGTGCTCAGCCAGTGCCACGATGGCCGAAGCCACCGGGCCGGCCGGATGGATGATGGTTTTGAGATGCGTATCGTCAAAGTCAAAGGTGTGCGAGGTGATGCCGTTGATCAATGCAGCGCTACCCATGTCCACTTTTTCGCTGCGACCCAGTACGCTGGCCTGCGGCGCGGGCTGGAGCATTTGTGCGGCGGCCAGTGCCGCGTCAGCCGCTTCATGGTGGGCGGCGCCCACGGCGCAACCGAGCCAGTTGGTGAAGGTGCGGTGCGCGTCATGGTCCACCGCATCGCTCCAGCCTTTGGAGGGGTGCGTAGCGACGAATTTCGCCAGAATTTGGGTGACGGGCGGGGCGTTGTGGTCGGCTGTGACCTGGGTATTGCGGGCCATGAAAAAGTCTTTCGGCAGGTGATGCCAGAGTTATAAAAAATTGAAACAAGAACGGGGTGAGTCCAGTGCGATCAAAGCTGCGCCTGGCACCCCGGCGGATGTTCCAGCGCGAGCCTTGTGCGCTGATCAGCTGTCGAGTTGAATACCCCGGTCCTGGGCCAGTTTGGTCCAGCGGGCAATGTCGGCGCGGATGAAGTCGCCGAATTTTTCGGGTGTCATCACGGTGGGCTCGATGGCCTCGACCGAGAGCTTGTCGCGCATGTCCGGCGCGCGCAAGACCACAGCCAAGCTTTCATTGAGCTGCTTGACGATGGGCGCCGGCATGCCAGCCGGGCCGACGACGCCGTACCACTGCTGCGCGTCAAAGCCCTTGAAGCCCGACTCGTCGAGCGTGGGCACATCCTTGAACAGCGGGTGACGCTGCATGCCGGTGACAGCCAGCGGGCGCACGCGGCCGGAGCGGATGTGCGGCACAGCAGCGGCCAGGCCGGGGAACATGGCCTGGGTCTGCCCGCCGATCAGGTCGGTGAAGGCCGGGGCAATGCCGCGGTAGGGAATGTGCACCATGAAAGAGTTGACCTGTTGCTTGAACAGCTCCATGGTCAGGTGCGTCAGCGAGCCGGCACCGGCCGAGCCGTAACTGAGCTTGCCCGGGTTCTTCTTGATGTACTCCATGAACTCCTTGATGTTCTTGACGGGCAGTGCGGCATTGACCACCAGCACATTGGGCGTGCCGCCAATCATGCCGATGGGCGTGAAGTCCTTGATGGCGTCATACGGCACCTTGCGGGTGGCGGGGCTGGTGCCGTGCGTGGCCACGTAGCCTTGCAGCAGGGTGTAGCCGTCAGGCGCTGCCCGGGCCGTGGCCTGGCAGGCGATCACGCCGCCGCCGCCGGCCTGGTTGTCCACCAGAAAACTTTGTTTGAGCAAAGCGCCCCAGCGCTCTGTCACGGTGCGCCCGACCATGTCGCTACCGCCACCGGCTGACACCGGCACGATGTAGCGGATCGGCTTGCTCGGGTAAGCGGCTTGCGCCCAGCTCAGGGCCGGCGCTGCCAGCAGGGCGGGGCTTGCGAGTACAAGTGAGCGGCGTTTCATGGGTGTCTCCAGTTTAAAAAATGAGGGTTCTGCGTGAGCGGCGATGGCGATTTCGGCTTTGGGTATCCGCGCATCGGATATCAGCACCCCCGCAGGTACCAGCCCAGAACATCGTCACCCGCAGTTTGATCAGCGAAGTGGCGCGAACGTCGTTAAATCGGTTAACTGGTGTAGCGGTCAGCCAGAGGCGTATCGCCGTTGGAATCAAAGATATATCGTAAACGAAATGCCTAGGCGCACTTTTGCGCCCAAGTCGCCCCTATCCGGGGCCTTTGCGTGCGCCTGCTCAGGCCAAGCCGGCGCTCAAGCCGATTTTGTGCAGTTGATATCGATGCGCCCCGGCATGGTCAAAAATGAATGCACGGCGTGGTGGAGCCGGTGCCGGTTTACATCGAGCAAGGCGGCATGCGCCAGGCCGGCGATTTTGAGAATAGATGTGTCCGGATGGGGCAGCCTGGCGTAAAAAGCCGGCAGATCTTTGGGTAGCCCGGGTCTCAGGCTTATCGCGGCGGGCGCTCGGCCGGGATTTCGCGCACTTCGACATCCACCACCTCGTCGCTGCCAAGGCGGCTGCGGGCGGGCGGTGCAGCTGGATTGGCCCGTGCGTTTGTGCCTGTGGTGTCGAAGTTTTCAGGGGCGGTGCTGCGCCAGCGGCCGGACATCTGCTGGCCTGAAAACTGCCTGAACCGACTGAAAGCGGTGACCGCCGCCGGTTTTTGTCCGGTCACCAAAGCACGCAGCAGTGCCAGCAACAACATCACCAGCCCCAGGGCCAGCAGGCTGAGCAGTGCAACAGCGGCAAAAATACCCAGCGCCAGGCGCATGAGCACTTGGATGAGACGGTTAAAAAAAGGCAATGTAAATTCCCTGAAAGGACTTGTGCTCAAGCAGGTAGATGAGGCTCATGGATCCGATTGCAAGTCGCGCTGCGCTCAGCCAAAGGCTTTATAGCCCGAAACTACACGGGCAGAGGTGGTGACGGCGCACAGTCCCGCAAAAACCCAGGCCAACAGCGCAAACTGTGCGGGCCACAAACACATGGCAACGAAAAAACCCAGCGTTTCTGTGCCTTCTGTCAGTCCGCCCAAAAAGTAGAACGACTTACCAGGGGACATCGGCTTGCTCATCTGGCGTTTGGCCGCCACCACAGCAAAGGCTAAAAAACTGCTGCCTGTTCCCATGAAGCCCGCCAGCAAGGCCGCTGCCGCCAGTGCGTTGGCGGCAGGGTCAGCCAATGCAAAGGCCAGCACCACGGCCGCGTAAAAAATGAAGTCCAGGGTGATGTCCAAGAACCCCCCGCGGTCAGTGGGCTGTGTCTGCCGGGCCACCGCGCCGTCCAGACCATCGCAAAGCCGGGACAACAGCAGCAAAACCAGGCCCGCCCCGTAGGCGCGTTGCGTAATCAAAACCGCTGCCAGCAAACCCATGGCAAAACCGGCCAGCGTCAGCTGATTGGCTGTGACTTTCAAGGCGACGAGTCGCCGCGCTACGCGGCTGAGCACGGGCTCGATCAGGCGTTGGGCAAAGCTGTCGAGCATGGGGTGCGCGCCGGTCGGTTTAACTCAGCAAGGCCTGGGCAAATTCGCGTGCGTTAAAGGTTTCCAGATCTTGGACCTGCTCTCCAACGCCGATAAAGTAAACCGGCACCGCTCGCCAATCCGGATGGGCTTTGCTGCGTTCGCTGGCCCACAGCGCAATAGCTGCCAGCACGCCGCCTTTGGCCGTGCCATCGAGCTTGGTGACGATCAGACCGGTGAGTTGCAATGCCTCGTCAAAGGCTTTGACCTGCGCCAGTGCATTTTGTCCGGTGTTGCCGTCGATGACCAAAAGAATTTCATGCGGCGGCGTGCCGATGCCCTGACCGCCTGCCTTGGCGATGGTGCGTTTGATTTTTTTGAGCTCTTCCATCAAGTGCAGTTGCGTGGGCAAACGGCCGGCGGTGTCCACCAGCACCACGTCCTTGCCACGGGCCTTGCCGGCACTGACCGCGTCGAAGCTCACTGAGGCCGGGTCACCGCCCGCCTGGCTGACGATCTCAACCGTATTGCGGTCGGCCCAGACAGTGAGTTGCTCGCGCGCCGCTGCCCGGAAAGTGTCGGCCGCAGCCAGCAGCACCGTAGCGCCCGCATCGCTCAGGTGGCGTGTGAGCTTGCCGATGGAGGTGGTCTTGCCGGCGCCATTGACGCCGGTCACCATGATCACAGTGGGCACAAATTCGCCTATGCGCAAGGGCTGCTCCAGGGGTTTGAGCAAGCCGCTGAGCACTTCGATCAGCAGGTTGCGCACAGCCACGGGGTGCGTCACGCCGCTGTCTTTGACGCGGCGGCGAACTTCGCCCAGCAAGTAGTTGCTGGCGGCTACGCCGGCGTCGGCCATCAGCAGCGCCGTCTCCAGGTCTTCGTAAAGCGCTTCGTCGATTTGCGTGCCTGTGAAAACGCTGGAAATGCTGCTGCCCGTCTTGCGCAAGCCGGCCTTGAGCTTGTTCAACCAGGGTTCGCGTCCGGCCAGCAGGCCCTGGGCTGGCGCCTGGCTGTTGGCCGCAATCGGCGTGACCAGTGCGCTGCCGATCAGACCCGCTGTTGAACCACCCAGCGCCGCATCACCGGGAGCGTTCAGGGTTTCGGATGCCGCTACCGGCCGGGGTGTTTTTTTCTTGAAGAAACTGAACATGTGAGGGTCTTTGAACTGCAGCTATTCTATGAAACGCCCCGTGCAAGTTACATTTGCCCAACACATGACCCCAACTCAGCTCACGATGACCATGTTTCCACTTTCTCTTTGTCCACGTCTGGCCGGTGCGCGTCTGGTGAAAAAAGCCGCTGCGCTCTTGGGTGCCTGGTGTCTGCTTGCCAGCAGCGCCAGTGCCCAAAGCCCCGCCCCTGGTATGCAGGTGCAGCAGTTCACACTGGCCAATGGTTTGACGCTGATCGTTAAACCCGACCGCCGGGCGCCTACGGTGGCGCACATGCTGTGGGTGCGGGTGGGCTCGATGGACGAGGTGGACGGCAGCTCGGGCGTGGCCCACGCCCTGGAACACATGATGTTTAAAGGCACGCCCACCCTCAAGCCCGGTGAGTTTTCGCGCCGCATTGCGGCTTTGGGCGGGCGCGACAACGCTTTTACCAGCCGCGATGCCACCGCCTACCACCAGCAAATTCCTGCCGCCCGCCTTGAAGAGGTGATGCAGCTGGAAGCCGACCGCTTTGCCAACACCCAGTGGGACGACGAAGAGTTCAAGCGTGAAATCGAAGTCGTCAAGGAAGAGCGCCGGCTGCGCACCGAAGACGCGCCACGCTCGCAACTCTACGAGTATGCCTACGCTGTGGCTTTCACGGCTTCGCCTTACCGGCGGCCCATCGTCGGCTGGATGAGTGATCTGGATGCCATGACCTCGGACGATCTGCGCCGCTTTTACCGCCAGTGGTATGTACCCGGCAATGCCGCCGTGGTCATTGCCGGTGATGTGGATGTGGCCCAGGTGCGAGCCTGGGCTGAAAAGTACTACGGCCGCATTCCCGCCGGGCTGACCCCGGCACGCAAACCGCGCATTGAACCGGCCCAGAACGGTATCCGCCAGATCGAGCACAAAGCCAGTGCCAGCCAGGCCTATGTCAGTCTCATGTTCAAAGTACCGCAACTTGATGTCAGCGCACTGAAAGATGTGCCGGCCCAAGCCTCAGCTGCCAGCCGTGACGCGCTGGCGCTGACTGTCTTGGCTGCCGTGCTCGATGGCTACAGCGGCGCCCGCCTGGACCGGGCTCTGACGCAAGGCGCTGACCGGGTGGCGGACAGTGCCGGCGCCTACAACGGTCTGTTTGGCCGCGGGCCGCAGGTTTTTTTCCTGGACGGTGTGCCGGCTGAAGGTAAAACGCCCGGCCAGGTACTGGCTGCGCTGCGCAAGCAAATTGAGAGGATCGCCCGCGAAGGCGTCAGCCAGGGCGAACTGCAGCGTGTCAAAACCCAGTGGGTTGCTTCAGAAACCTACAAGCTGGATGCTATTTTCAGCCAGGCCAGAGAGCTTGGCAGCAATTGGCTCAACGGTTTTCCACTGGACGCTAACGCGCGTGTGGTGGCGCAGTTGCGCACCGTCACGGCGCAAGAAGTGCAGTCTGTGGCCGCGCGCTATTTCGGCGACGAGCAGTTGACCCTGGCCACGCTGGTGCCGTTGCCCCCGGACCCGAACCGCAAGCCCCGCCTGCCAGCCGCAGCTTCGCGCCACTGAAACTGAAAGTGCAGCCATGTTGACCCCTTTATTTTCCCGTCGCGCTATACCCTGCCTGTGTTTTGGCCTGGCCCTTTTCATGCCCAGCTTGAGCGCTCTGGCTGCTTTGCCGATACAGCACTGGACCCAGGCCAGTGGTGCCAAGGTCTACCTGGTCGAGAGCCACGGCATTGCCATGCTGGACGTTCAGATTGACTTTGACGCCGGCGGCCGTCGCGACCCGGCTGACAAAGTTGGCCTGGCCAGTGCCATGTCGCGCATGAGCGGCAAGGGCCTGGCTGCACGCCCAGGCGCTGTGGCGCTGGACGAAAATCAGCTCAGCGAAGCCTGGGCTGATCTGGGGGCGGTCTTTACCGTCAGCGCCGGCAGTGACCGCCTGACTTTTTCAATGCGCAGCCTGAGCTATCCGGACCTGTTGGCGCAGTCGGTGGCTCTGGCCGCCCGCCAGATCGGTGAGCCGGCCTGGCCCGATGCGATCTGGCAGCAGGAGCGCGAACGCATCAGCGCTTCCATTCGTGAGTCTGACACCCGACCTGCGACTGTGGCCGCCAAGGCTTTTCGCGCAGCCGTCTACGGTCCCCACCCTTATGGCCTGGAGACAACGCCAGCGTCGCTGGCGCGCATCACGACAGCAGACATGCAGCAGTTTTATGCCCAGCATGTCCAGCCTTGCAGAGCCAAAGTCAGCGTGGTCGGCGATGTCACGCGGGCTCAAACCGATGCTCTGGTTACTGCGCTGCTGGCCCGACTGCCCCAGCGGGATGCGGCGCGCTGCCAGGCTTTGCCGGCTGTGGCTGAAGTTCAGCCCCTAGGCGCGCCGGTGAACCGGTCTCTTGCTTTTGAATCGGCTCAGGCGCATGTCTTGATCGGCCAGCCCGGCTACAAACGCGCTGACCCTGATTTTTTTGCGCTCACTGTAGGTAACTACACCTTGGGCGGCGGCGGTTTTGTGTCGAGACTGACCACCGAGGTACGTGAAAAGCGTGGCCTGACCTACAGCGTCTACAGCTTTTTCTCGCCCGGTCTGCATGCGGGTGCTTTCACCATCGGTTTGCAGACGCGGCCCGACCAGGCGGCGCAGGCTGTCGAGGTGGCGCGCGCAGTGCTCGCCAAATTCGTGGCCGAAGGCCCCACCGACGCCGAGCTCAAGGCCGCCAAGGACAACCTGGTGGGCGGCTTTGCGCTGCGCATCGACAGCAACGCCAAACTGCTTGACAACATCGCCAACATTGCCTGGAACAACTTGCCTTTGGACTACTTAGACACCTGGACTGCTCAGGTTGAAAAAATCACTGCGGCCGATATCAAAGCCGCTTTTTCCCGCAAACTTCAACCCGAACGCATGGTCACTGTGGTGCTGGGCGCAGGCCCATGAATGCGCGTTCAGACGCACGTTCAGCGCCCGCGCCCAAAGCAAAGGCCAAGAAGCCCGGCCCGCGCCAGAACAAGTCGCTGCCCGGCGAGGTGCGCATCATTGGCGGTATTTACAAGCGTACCAAGTTGCCGGTGGCCGACAAGCCGGGCTTGCGTCCGACGCCGGACCGCGTGCGCGAAACCTTGTTTAACTGGCTAGGCCAGGATCTGACCGGCTGGCGTTGCATTGACATCTTTGCCGGCACCGGGGCGCTGGGCTTTGAAGCTGCATCGCGCGGCGCGGCCGAGGTTTTGCTGTGTGAGCAAGATCCGCAATTGGCGCTCAAACTCAAGGCTTTACAAGAACGCTTGCAGGCCGGCTGTGTGCGGGTCGAGCGCGGCGACGGCGTGGGGCTCTTGCGCCGGCAAAGCCCGGGCTCGATGCAACTGGTTTTCATTGACCCGCCTTTTGAGTCCACGCTTTTTGAGCCTGCCTTGAAAGCAGCCGCTGATGCGATTGCGCCTCAGGGACTGGTCTACCTCGAAGCCCCGCGCAGCTGGACTGCTGAAGAACTGGCCCCTCTGGGCCTGGTGATCTGGCGCAGCAGCAAGGCCGGGGCTGTGCATTTTCATCTGCTGGCGCGCCCGGCCGCCTTTTCTGCCTGAGCAGGGCGCCAAGCGGCATAATCCGCCCATGGCACAGACTAACGCCCGAACTGCTGTTTACTGCGGCACTTTTGATCCCTTCACGCTGGGTCATGAAGACCTGGTGCGCCGCGCTGCCGGCTTGTTTGACCACCTCTTGATTGCTGTGGCGGTGGCTCATCACAAAAAAACCTTGTTCAACTTAGAAGAACGTGTGCGTCTGGTCGAGCAGGCGGTGCAGGGCATTGCACCTGCAGGACGCATCCGGGTCTTGCCCTTTGAGGGCTTGATCATGGATTTTTGCGCTCAGCAGCAAGCCAGCGCTGTGGTGCGTGGTGTGCGCAATCTGACTGACTTTGATTACGAAGTGCAGATGGCCGCCATGAACCGCAAGTTAAGGCCCGGCGTAGAGACTGTTTTTTTACTGCCGCAAGCATCTTTGCAATGCATCAGCAGCACGCTGGTGCGTGAAATCAGCAAGCTGGGCGGCGATGTGGGCCAGATGGTCAGCCCCGCCGTGGCAGCCGCCTTGCACGGCGTTCACGCAGCGCCGCCGGGACGCTGACATGGCGCTGCTGATCACCGACGAGTGCATCAACTGCGACGTGTGTGAGCCTGAGTGCCCGAACCAGGCCATCTACATGGGCAAAGAAATCTACGAGATAGACCCGCACAAGTGCACAGAATGCGTGGGGCATTTTGACGAGCCCCAGTGCGTGCAGGTCTGCCCGGTGGCCTGTATTCCTGTTCATCCCCAGCACATCGAAAGCCGGGAAACCTTGATGCAAAAATACCTACGCCTTCAAGCCACTTTGGAGACGAGCGCAGGACACAAGCCTTAGCGCTGGGTTGAGCCGGTAGGCGGGCGGTTTGATCAGGGCTTGTCGGCTCGCCCGGCCTGGCCCGGTTCTGCCACAGGCGAGATATCGGGCTTGCGTGGCGGCTTGGGTCGCACCGGCGCATGCGTGTGAATCAGCATGGTGGCTTTTTCCATCTCTCCGTCTATCAACATGGGCAGCGCCTTCAAACTGCGGGGCAGGGCGTCTTCAATGGCCGCGCGGTGCTCTTGCGAGGGCTTTTGCAGCACCCAATTGACCACTTCGGCTTTGTCGCCCGGGTGGCCCACGCCGATGCGCAGACGCCAGTAGTCGGCGCTGCCGAGCTGGGCGTGAATGTCGCGCAGGCCGTTGTGACCGGCGTGGCTGCCGCCAAATTTAAGCTTGAGCTGGCCGGGCACGATATCGAGCTCGTCATGTGCCACCAGAATTTCTTCGGGTTTGATCTTGAAAAAACGGGCCAGTGCAGCAACGGATTTGCCTGACAGGTTCATGAAGGTACGCGGCTCAAGCAGCCACAGCGTCTGTCCTTTGAAGGTGGTGCGCGCCACCACGCCGTGGTAGCTCTTGTCGGGAACCAGGCTCAGCTTGAGTTCGCGGGCCAATGCATCGAGCCACCAGAAACCGGCGTTGTGGCGGGTGGCTTCGTATTCAGTACCCGGGTTGCCCAGGCCGACAAAAAGTTTGATCATGCAGCGATGAATTCCGTGTGCGCGGTTGGTCCATAAGTCTTTGCAGGACTGTAACGCCTGCAGGCCTCAAC
>CANIDW010000032.1 GCA_947466165.1 Comamonadaceae bacterium
CTGTGAGCGCGGCAAAACTGGCCGCAGCTGCATTGACAGCAGCCGGCGTCGGTTTGGCCAGTAGGGGAGAAAGCAGGGCGCCCATACCTCAAATGTAGCGCGAGCGCGCCCGGCCTGGCTTGGCGCGGGTTGTTTGGCGTTGCCGCCAAAGAAAAAAGCACCGCAATGCGGTGCTTTGGGGGGGCATCAAGCGGCTTAGAGCGGGACTTTTTTGAGCATCTCCAGGCCGATCTTGCCCGCTGCAATTTCACGCAAGGCGGTCACGCCAGGCTTGTTCTTGCTCTCGATCTTGGGGGCATGGCCCTGACTGAGCATGCGGGCGCGGTAGGTGGCAGCCAGTACCAGTTCGAAACGGTTGGGGATTTTTTCCAGGCAGTCTTCAACTGTGATGCGGGCCATGATGATCTCCGGGTAAGCAATAAAGCGCTGGGGGCAGCGTGGTTTTCAAGTAATGTTCAGGGCTTTGAAGATGTCAGCGCGGGCACGCCGCTGGGCTGAAAACTTGAGCCGCTGGGCGTGAACAATGGTTTTCAGGTCGAAAACCGCACGCTCGAACAACTCATTGATTATAACGAAGTCAAATTCCCGGGCCTGGGCCATCTCGATGGCGGCGTTCTTCAGACGCAACTCAATGACTTCTGCAGTGTCTTCGCCACGCCGCTGCAGCCGGGAGCGCAGCTCTTCCCAGCCAGGGGGCAGGATGAAGATCAGCACAGCGTTGGTGAAAATTTTCTTGATATTGATGGCGCCCTGGAAGTCAATTTCCAAAATGACATCAGAGCCGTTTTGCATACGCTCTTCAATCGCCTGGCGCGAGGTGCCGTAGCGGTGGCCGTGCACATGCGCCCATTCCAGAAAGCCGTTGCGCTCGACCATGCCGTCGAATTCATCACCCGACAAAAAATAATATTCACGTCCATGCTTTTCCTGCCCGCGCGGCGGCCGCGTGGTGTGGGAGACCGCAGGCTGCACGCGTGCGTCGATTTCCAGCAGGGCTTTGACAAGGCTGGATTTGCCGGCGCCGCTGGGCGCTGCAACAACAAACAGGTTTCCTGGATAGTCCATAAAAATAAGAGCAGTTAAAACAGGGCGGTTAAAAAAGTAGTCCATTGACCGGCCCCAAGCAGGCGCGGCCGGGAAGCGGGTTTATTCAATGTTCTGGACCTGCTTCTCAATGTTTTTAAAATATCTATAAAAATCAAAGAGTTGCATGCGTTTTTCTTTCGCTATATTCGTCAGCTACACATCTGGCTACATCAAATTGAAGCAATAGAGCCGGAATACGAACGCTGGTGGGGGAGTTGGGTACAAGTTTACTTCAGCGTCTAGTACTTTTGAGAACGAAAGCCGCTTAGGCCAGTTTGTCTGGGCGTGGCTAGGGGGCAGGCATGGATCCAATAAATTAGCACCCCGCGGTTACTAGGAGTGCCTCTTTATCCAAGGGTTGTTAGACCGACATGTAAAGTTTCAGGTTGAGATAAGTTCGGTCCATAGGCGGCTTGCCTGGATTCAGCGGCTGCTTTTGTGCTTTTTCAAGCTGTAAATGAGGTGCCGTGCTTGTATGCGAGTGCCTACCTTTCGAGTTATTTTTGGTTATGTAGCGATTGAGACTAAGATTTCATCAAATAATCGTCTGATTCGGATCGCTAACTACATGAATCCTCCAACTGAAACAGGTTCCGTTTTGATAAATGCCGAGGGGTTGACTAACGCTTTGGCGAACTTCGCTTCAGAGCGAAATTGGGATCAGTACCATTCCCCAAAAAATTTGGTTATGGCGTTGACTGGCGAGGTGGGTGAGCTTTCTGAGATTTTTCAGTGGCTGACTGAAGAGGCGTCTAAATCTGTTGCGACCAATGCTGACACAGCCACAGCCGTTCGTGAAGAACTGGCCGATGTGACTCTGTATTTGGTTCGACTGGCCTCGGTGTTGGGCGTAGACCTCAATGAGGCTGTGACCCAAAAGCTGCAAAAAAATGCTGCTAAATACCCCGTGGACAAGGCCCACGGGAGTCACAAGAAATACGACAAGCTCTGATAAGGAGATATCAATGCTCGTCTACGTCGCAGACAAGAAACAATTCCTGCACGACTGCGACTACGAGGACATTGAAGAGGTCATTCAGAACAGATTCAAAGAGGCTACGGGAAAACGGGTAGCCCAAGCCGAGGTGAAGTCTTGGCAGTCATCTCTGAGTTATGTGGCCAAAGTCTTGCGTGATGATGAAATCGCACAGGACATTGGCGTCGCAGTTGAATTGCACATCCCCCAGTCCTCCAAGAGGATCGACGTCACTCTGTCTGGCTACGATGAAGCCGGTCAGAAAAATGTCATCGTCATTGAACTCAAGCAATGGGAAAAAGCTCTCAAGAGCGACAAAGACGGCATCGTCGTCACCCATTTAGGCGGAGGCTCGCGAGAAGTCGTCCACCCGTCATACCAAGCTTGGTCCTACGCTGCCTTGCTGGAGGGCTTCAATGAGGCCGTGTACAGCGGTGGCATCCAGGTTCAACCTTGCGCCTACCTACACAACTACCCGCGAGATGGGGTGATCGATGATCAGCACTACAGCGATTACATTGACAAGGCTCCCTTGTTCCTCAAAGGTGGCACTGACCGCGATCGCCTTCGTGAATTCATCAAAAAGCACGTCAAGCACGGCGACAACCGCGCCCTGCTCTATGAACTGGATGGTGGTCGCATTCGCCCGTCCAAAGCACTGGCTGACTCCCTCAAAGGTCTGATGGAGTCAAAGCCAGAGTTTGTATTGATCGACGAACAGAAAGAGGTTTTCGAATCCACACTGACCGCAGCGACCACGGCATCTCCGGCAAACCCAAAAGTGGTCATCATCGAAGGTGGTCCTGGTACCGGCAAAACAGTTCTCGCCATCAACCTTCTGGTCCGACTGACTTCTGCAGGTCTGACTGGCAAGTACGTCTCCAAAAACGCTGCACCACGCAAGGTCTATGAGACCAAGCTGGTGGGCACTATGACTCGGACCAAGTTTTCTAATATGTTTTCTGGGTCAGGAAGCTTTGTCGATACCCAGCGGGACACCTTTGATTTCTTGATCGTTGATGAAGCACATCGCCTCAACGAGAAAAGTGGGTTGTACGCCAACATGGGTGAGAACCAGATCAAGGAATTGATCAACGCATCCAAGTGCACCGTTTTCTTCATCGATGAGGATCAGCGGGTCACACTGAGTGACATTGGCAGCCGTGAAGTGATCGAAGATTTCGCCAAAGCGCGTGGCGCCACCGTCGAGCGTTACGCCCTGGCTTCGCAGTTTCGGTGCAGCGGATCGGACGGCTATCTGGCTTGGTTGGACCAAACCCTTGGCATTCGCGAAACAGCCAACACTGAGTTGTCCACACAGGAATATGACTTCCGTGTATTCGATAGCCCTGAAGCTCTTCACCAAGCCATCATCGAGAAGAATTCGTCAAACCGGGCACGGGTAGTGGCGGGTTACTGCTGGCCATGGACAAGCAAGAAGATCGCCTCTGCCGACGATATCGTTATTGGCGACTACAAGCGACAGTGGAACCTAGACCAGGACGGCAGTCTATGGATCATTGCTGAGAAGTCGGTTGAGCAGGTGGGATGCATTCACACGTGCCAAGGGCTGGAGGTTGACTACATTGGGGTCATCATTGGACCTGATCTGATCGTTCGCAATTGCGAAGTGATTACCGATCCATCTGCACGGGACCGTCACGACAAATCTATTCGCGGTCACAAGGCCCTCGCGAAAGCTGACCCAGTATCTGCAAAGCAGATCACCGACCTGATCATCAAGAACACTTACAGAACCTTGATGACCCGAGGCATGAAGGGGTGCTACCTTTATTCAACCGACCAAGAAACGGCTGATTACTTCAGGTCCTTGCTTGTAAAGCCCATCTAACTCATGTCCTGCCCATTCTGCGAACTCTCAGCCCAGCGAATCGTTTTTCATAACGAACTTGCAATCGCTTTCTACGATGGATATCCCGTCAGTGATGGTCATGGGCTGGTGATTCCGAAACGCCATATCCTTGATTATTGGGGGCTCACAGCAGCCGAACGCGAGGCTTGCCACGACCTGCTTGAGGCTTTACGAAAAAGCGTTCAACAGAGAGATCCGCTGGTGACCGGTTTCAACATAGGTCTCAACGCCGGAGCTTCCGCTGGACAAACCGTCTTTCATTGCCACTTTCACTTGATTCCCAGAAGGGATGGGGACGTACCCAATCCGCGGGGTGGTGTCAGGCATGTCATCCCTGGCAAAGGGCACTACAACTCAAGCGATCCACCCAAAAAGGTTTAAAGCCCATGCGTACGCTGCAGCTCTGGCAGGAATACACTCGAGAAGAAGTCCATTCGATCTTTTCACCTGAGACGACCTTTACTCCTCAACGTGGAACGTGGGGGCTACATGGAATGATCCGCGTCCCCTCACGTCCAGGCGATTGGGTGTTCTTTGTCACATATGGCCAAGCTCAAGGTGAGCATGTCTTTGATGAATCGATTACCGACGAAGGTGTTTTGAGCTGGCAGTCTCAACCAGCGCAAGGGCTTGAAGATGCCATCATCAAAGAGTTGATTCAGCATGATGACCGCATCAACACGATTCATCTGTTCCTTCGGATCAAGAAAGGTAATCCGTACGGCTACTTCGGCTCATTGGGTTATCTAACGCATGATGGTTCACGACAGAAACCAGTTCATTTCCAGTGGCAACTTCTTGACTGGCCTCCAACAAAGGAATTCCTTCAGAGCGTAGGATTGAAGCCACTCGCAAGTCGGGAAGTTTTATCTCAGCCACAAGCACCTCGCGCACCTGCATCTCTGATCGTAGAGTCAACTCCTCCCCCATCTAGCAGCACGAGAACTGGTGTAGGCAAAGAGACGTTCCAAGGCAGAAAAAGTCCTGACTATGCTGCCCGGGATGCTCGCAATCGAGATCTTGGCCTCAAGGGAGAAATGCTCGTCATAAAGTATGAAAAAGAACGGCTCATCAAAGCTGGTCGTTCAGACCTCGCAGAGAAGATCATCCACGTATCCCAAATCGAAGGGGACTCCGCAGGTTATGACATTCGCTCGTATGAACCCGATGGGGCTCACAGATTCATTGAGGTCAAAACGACTCGAGGTGGGGCCGCAACAAGCTTCTTTATTTCTCCGAACGAAATTGCTTTCAGTGCGCAAAATACTGCAGGGTATGTACTTTTCAGGCTCTATGAATTTGATGCTGAGTCAGCAAGTGCGAAGACTTTCATATTGACTGGAAATATCGCGAACTATGTTTCACTTGAAGCGACTGCGTTCAGGGCAAAATTGACCTAATTGGGTAAATAAAATGCCCTCATTTAAAGGCTTCAACATTCATTGATTCCTTAGCTGCGGTTTTCCCTGGCTGTTGTGCTCACCACTCCCTATGCATCAACATGAAAAATAGAGTTGCCAGCTTTTTTGGTACAGGCATTTCAAGAGGATATGTAATGCGTAGAGCAATCCAATTGGGTTTGATTTTCTTTACTAATGCTGCTTTAGTGCCTGCTTTTGCTACCAGCATAGGAGATGTAATTTGGACCCCAGATTGGGTTCACGTAGGATCGACCGAAAAGGCAAGTTATTACGTCGATAGAGCTTCGATACATAGGCCGAGTCGCCATCTAAGACATTTAGTTAAATTTAAATACCTAATCAATTTGAACTTAGTAACGCCTCAGGGGGCACAATCGGTGATAGTAAATGTCAACTATGACTGCAAAAACAATTCAATGTATACGGATGGCGCCTCTATTTTTAGGTCAGAAATGGGTCGAAATTTGATTGATGGCGCAGGGGGTAACGTTCCAATTACGTTGAATCAGAGAACTATTTCAATGGTCTGCAACTGATTGATAAATAAATTTTCAGGGTGGTCTAGGTCAAACTTTTGGCGACCAAAGTCTTTTATTTCTACCCTGGTTAGTCCAGTCTCGTTTTTGCTCCCATCCAAGTGCTCTGAGGGCAGCTGCTACTTCGCGCAAGGCTGGGTTCCCCTTGTATCTACCTTTGCATTGGATAGCAATTTCTGTGATTTGATATCGACGATATTGCAACACTGGAGGTAGGTTTGTCCACCATCTCTGAATTTGTATCTCTAAAGATTCCTTTTGAGAAGGATTGTTAGTGCATTTGAGATTGAATTGGGATGGATTTTTCTCGAAAATTTCCCTTAAATTCTGAATGTATTGCTTCATGTTGCCTCAATTTGTGGTGGCTGCATGTAATGGCACCAATGTCAGTGCGCTCACTGAGTTGTTTTAAAAGCTTGCACCTGTGATCAGGCACACTGACATAACTGACATTACGCGGCTTTCTTGAGTGACGGGTGCAAAAAGTACCGGGTAGCTGGCTTTCCTTCGTGGAGATTTTTACGCTCATCCTTGACGCTGCGCAGCCAACCTAGATCACACAAGTGTTCTGTAGCTTCAGTCGCTTCCTTTGGGCTTGAAAGGAGAGACCATCCTTTACGGTAGAGATCTCGTACCGTAAAGCCATCCTGGATTTCCGAACTTTTGATGCGATTGAGCAGAAGTCTTGCGCCTGCATGACTTGTTGCTGAAATCCCTGCATAACACCGCTCGGCATGCGAAAAGAGAAAACCATGCCATTTCAAAGCGCAATTCAATGACCTAACTCCGATGCTTCCGTTCTGGTCTTCAATCAGATGGTGGAGTAGGGCGATGGCTGGAACTAACTTCCGATATTTGCTCAGGTGAGATTCAAGCGCAGGGTGTCGCACTGTTCGCCTCAGGTCATTTTCGAGGAGACTCCACCATTTGTTAAATTTGGCCTGCGCCACTTCGTCAAATTTGAGGACAGGGATAGAGCTTTCGTAATGTTTGATGGCTCCGATTGCGATCGGATCAATGTTGGCTAGTCGTGTGAAGATGGACTCTGCCTCCATTGCTGCGGTCATGTTCGGGGGGCGATCCACTTGTATCCAGTCATTTTTAATGTCTGGGTAGACCAAAAGCTGAAACCGCTGTGCAAGTCCATCATCTCCAGTTCCACCCGAGATTGCGCCACGCAAATATTCATTCAGTTTGGTCGGTTGAAGTCCGCCAAGCATTGAAATGCATAGCCTTGGAATTTTGAGCGTGCCTCGCTCAATGCGATCAAATGTGTAGCTGTGCTTGCCGTTCCACGCTTCAAGATAGAAAGCTCGTGCCGCCTCTTGGCCATCAGAATCAAGCCTTTTGAGTAGTCCCGACAGTTCGTCTTGGAATACAAGCACTCCGTTTGGGTTGCCACTCAAAATTTGCCCAAGCTTCTGATAGGTGGCGTCGCTAACGATTGCCCGCTGAGGTTGTGGTGGTTCAGGCTCGGGTGGCAGTGTGCCAGTCCAAGATCCACCGTTCTTGGCAATCTGCGCAGTGATCTGTTTCTTCGTGGCTTCGTAGACAAGTCGCTCAACTTCGTATCGTGTCTTGACTGCTGGAAAAGCGTCCTGTAGTTCGGCTTCAATTTTCTTCAGAGGACCGAGGACCTCGGAAAGGGCAGGTGTTTTCATAACACCTGGGCGTCCAACAATGGCACCCCAAAGATTAGGGACTTCAACCCAACCAGTGTCGCGTTGCTTCGGTTGAACGCCAATACGATTCCCCAAGGCAGCACCAGCCGCGACCATAGCGCCTACTGCCAGAAATTCAATGGGGCATTGCATCCTCTCGGCAATGTCGGTGATCCACTCGCGGAATCCACTTGGCAAGATATTGGCGTCAAATGATGGGACTGCGGGCAACCCGTTGCCGATTTCAATTGGCTCGTCCCAAGCCAAGTTTGCATTTGTTGCGCCGATATTTTTTTCGGCGTATCGGCTTACGCGATCCAGGACCACAGCTTCGTCAAGTGGCGGCGTGACGTGTAGCTGGTTGTAATCTAGGCAGATTTGTTTTATCGCAACTTCAGACAAGCCTTGCGAACGAAGGCTGCTTGCGTAGCGAAGTATGGTGCTTTCCCGGCCTTCACCATCAGAAACCATGTCTGGAACTTCAAATCCCGTATCGGTGTGAAGTGCCTCAAGTAGGCTGGGCCTATGCGGAGCGGCTTTCTGGGTGTGCTCGAACTTTTTCCCTGCAATTAGCGTGTCGACATCAATTGATATTCCTCCAAAGTGATAGGCCTGAGATGTCTCAACGGGTGTGTACACGGGTTGCTCGCCACGATAAACGGTCTCGTCAAATTTGATGCTGTCTAGGCCCAGTGCGTCGAGTATTTTGGATTGCAAGGTTTTGCAGACCAGTATGCAGTCGTCTCTGCTCACCGGTCGGGATGCCGCAAAAATCAGGCGTGCCCGCGGGGCGTTATCGTTGTGACTTGCCGTTGTGTACCCAAAGCCACGGAACCTGGCAGCGTACTCGATTAGCGAATGAAAGTGCTCTGGTGAGGCAAACCAGTCGCAATCGAACGGAATGAACGACCGAGCGAGTACCTGGTCTTTCAAGCGCCAGTGATCATCACCAGAAAACCTCTCTGGGTGTTGGCCATGTTTCCCCAGGGCTAGTGGAGCGCAAATGTAATTCATCCCCTTTCGGGGAGCTCTGTCAGATAGAACTGCTCGCTCAAATTCATCAAACGATTGGCAAGTACGCTGTTCGGGTTTGTTGTCGAACTTGGAGGTTCCTCGCGAATAGCGAATCAGCTGTTCATATTGGCTCATTTATCTTTCTCCTCGCCGATGCGTTGACTTTCAAAGTCGAGAGCTAATTCATATTCATGCGCAATCTGTTTTGCCGTATGGGCTATTCGCCTCATTCGAGCGCGATGACGTTGGTTGATCCAATAGCCCATCGCGATCTCGTTGCGTATTTTTTCAGCGAAGTCTTGAATTAGTGAGCCAATAACAAGGTCTGCGCAGCAGTTGCCCAAAATCAGCGGCATGTTGTTACGCATATCGGTGTATACGATGGCGCTGTCGTTGACCAGAAGTAACTTGCCACATTTCGAGCAGCATGAATCACCGATGTTGCGAGTGGGGTCGGGGGTAGTGCTCATGCCTCACCGCCGTTCTGCTTTATGAATGCTTGAACATCCGAATTCCGCCATACAGTGATGCGATCGGATAGCTTTAACGGGGCAGGGAATTTGCCAGAACGAACCCATGCCCATAGGGTGCTGTGGGCTACTGGGATCAACTCCCGAACGTGCTTCTCACGAAGGAAGCTTGTAGTGTTTGAGGTGTTGGGGGCCATTGCCATCTCCAAGTTGTTGGCGATGGCTTAATGTGGCCGTTATTGTGTCGTATGGCTAAGCACAAATTAAGGCAAAAAATCAGAAGCTAACAAGCGTCGGGCATTTCTTGCAGGTCTTCGAAGCGAAGCGAAGTATTTTTCATCCACAGCACTTAATACCGCTCGTGCGGCAGCCTCTACTAGGGGCGGTTCGCAAGCGATACCATTTGCTATGTTTCCAGCGGATTTTTGCTCTTGGGTGTAATTGATTTTGCCAAGTTCGGCACTTGGGTTGCTATTGACGAAACGCCCATAGACGACGGCAACGTCGCGCATCAAGACATCCCTGTGGATTTTCGGTCGGTTGGTGCAGCCAGTTTTCATGGGGGCCAATTTGCAAAGTTCCCTAAGCGACACATATGCCAATGCCACGTGAGCCAATTCGATGGTGAGGCGCGATGTGGGAATCCCTAGTGTTCTTGAAATGGATTCTGATAATTTTTTGACACGCTCGGGTGAAAA
>CANIDW010000033.1 GCA_947466165.1 Comamonadaceae bacterium
CGCTGCGGGTTGCTGATCGGGTTGTAGGCCGAAGGGGCTTTGGGCAGGCCGGCCAGCATCGCGGCTTCGGCGATGGTGATTTTTTGCAGGGGTTTGCCGAAATAGGCTTCAGAGGCGGCGGCAAATCCGTAAGCACGGTGACCCAGAAAAATCTGGTTCATGTAGATCTCAAGGATCTGGTCTTTGGTGAGCAGATGTTCGAGCTTGAAGGTCAGCAAAATTTCATAAATTTTGCGCATGTAGCTTTTTTCTGCAGACAAATACACATTGCGCGCCACTTGCATGGTGATGGTCGATGCGCCCTGGCTTTTGGAACGGCCCACATTGGCCAGGCCGGCGCGCACCACGCCCAGATAGTCCACGCCGCCGTGCTGGAAAAAGCGCGCGTCTTCGATGGCCAGCACCGCGTCTTTCATCACCTGCGGAATGTCTTTGATGGGCGTCAGGCTGCGCCGCTCTTCGCCGAACTCGCCGATCAGCGCCCCATCTGCCGAAAAAACGCGCATCGGCAGCTTGGGCCGGTAGTTCAGCATGTCCGAAATATCCGGCAAATTGGGATAGGCCACTGACAAAGCCAGCGCAATCACCATCAGCAGCGCCAGCATGCCGGCCGTCGCCAGGCCTGCTGCCCACTTCAGCAGCCGGATCAACAAGTTCAGGGGCGCGGCCTCGGGCTGGCTTTTAGGCTGGCTATCGGGCTTTTTCGTGTCTTTGGTGTTACGGGGCATGAACTCAATCGTGGGAACAGCCGGCCATTATAAAAAAAGGGCCTGACGGTTCAGGGTGTCTGCGGGTATGCGTCGCCAAACTATACGTGGGCCTTAGGGCTCAGCGACTTTGCCTGCGCAAGGGTAGAAGTTGATGATTCTAAAATTAGTATTTTGGTATTGTTAAAAAGCTATTAATTGCCCATACTTGAGTTCTTTTAAATTCAATTTAATTCTTTGATCTCTTTTTTCCAAGCACAAGCTGAGCCGCTGATCGGCTTGGACATCGGCGCTGACAGCCTGCACTGGGTGGAGTTGGCCCGCGATGGGCGTGCACGCTTACGGCTTGAACGCTGTGCAGCCGAGCCCCTTGCGCCCGGCTGCATCGTGCAAGGGCAGATCGAGCGCTTTGAGGACGTCTCTGCTGCCTTAAAGCGCCTGGCACAAGCCGCAGGCAGCAAGCATCGCCGCGTGGCCCTGGCCATGCCAGTATCCGCCGTGCAGACTCAAGTGCTGAGCCTGCCCGGCCCTTGCAGTCCGGGCGCACTCGAGCAGCAGGTCCTGCAAGCCATGGCGCTTGACCGCGATCCGCCGGCGGCGGCCTTGGCCATGGACTTCGGCCTTGTGCACGGCGCTGGCGCAACAACGCAGCAGGTCTGGACCGCCACCACACCTCAGGACATGTTGCAAGACCGTCTGGGCCTGGCCGAGTCAGCCGGCTTGATACCCACCTTGGTGGACGGACAAGCCCAGGCCAGCGCACGTGCCGCTGCCCTGTTGCTGAGCATGCGACCGGCGGGGAACCCGGCTGGCGTGACGGCGTTTGTCCAGCTGCTTTCAGATGGCGCTTTTTTGCAGCTGTTGGTGGATCACAAAGTTGTGCACCAGTCTGCGGTCTGGCCTTCGGGCCTGCCAACAGTGTTCGAGCTTGACCAGCATTTACAAGACGGGATGGCAAGTCTGTCTCAGGGCGATTTGGCGCATCGCTTGGAGCTGATTTTGCTGAACGGCGACCCCCCTGAAGAGCCGTCATGGTGTGAATCGCTGGCCCTTCAGGCCGGCTGCGATTGCGAGTGGGCTGACCCGGTCAAGGCCCTCAGGCATGACCATCAAGCACCCGGCCCTGCGCCAGTTACCCGGGCCAGTGCCGGGCTGATGACAGCTTGCGGGCTTGCACTGCGAAGGTTCAAGGACCTGTGCTGATTAACTTTCTGCCGCATCGCAAGCTGTCACTGTTGCAGCAGCGAAAAGCCTTTGTGCAAAACATGGCCCTGTCCTGCCTGCTGGCCCTGTTGGCAGCACTGGCCCTGAGTCAGCTGTTGGCGCAGCAATTGGCGCGTGCTGAAGAGACCGTCCTGCAATTGCGCCAGGAACTGAAGGCGCTGGACGCACAACTCAAAAGCATGGCCGGGCTGCAAACCGAACTACAGGCTGCGCGCATGCGCGAGGCCGTTTTGCAACAAGTTCAAACAGACAGTGCGCAGCCGGCGGCTTGGTTATGGCCACTGGCTGAGCAAGTTCCCGATGGTCTTTATTGGAGTTCAGTCAGCCAGGACAACCGGGTGGTGCTGGTCAAAGGCGTTGCCCGCTCAAGCGCGCAGGTTTTTGATTTGCTGTCGCAGATGAAACGTTCGGCGCCATGGCTGCAGCCCCCTGAGCTGCTGGACATGTCGCTCGTGGCCACCGCGCAGCAAGAGGGTTATCCGCCGGGCCTGAATTTTTCTATACGTGCAGAGCTGCTGGCGGGACCGGTCGAGAAACAGCCGGGTGGGCGGCCATGATGGCGCTCAGGCTGCCCTCGTTAGCACTTAAAGCGCCAATGCAATGGCCGGTTTGGCTGCGTCATTTGGCCCTGGTGCCGGTCTTCGGCCTGACTTTGCTGCTGCTCTGGTTTGTGTGGCTGCAAGCGCTTTCGCAAGACATTGCATTGGCGCAGCAGTCGCATGGTCAACTGCAGACCACTCTGCGTGATCGGCGCGCGCAACTGGTCGCGATGGCAGAACTCAAAGCGCAGCAGGCGCAGACGCAATCCAGGCTGTCAGCGCTTGAGTTTCGATTGCCCGGCGCGTCCGATATGAACCAGGTGATGGCCAGCCTGAGCCGCAGTGCAAAAGCCTGGCGATTGCAGTTGGCCATGATCAAACCCCTGGCGCCGACAGCCGGAACACTTTATGAAGAGCAGCGCCTGGCGCTGCAGTTGACAGGCCGTTTTGAAGACCTGGCCGGCTTTGCGGCTGAACTGTCCGCCTTGCCGTGGCGCTTGGCTTTGCACAGCTTCAACTTGGTACCCGGCCAGACGGACTTGCTGCGCATGGACATGGTGCTGCTCAGCTTGCGGTCACCGCACGCCAAGAATTCTTCGGCGCTGCCCGCCACGACAGCGCTTGAATCCGCCGGCACTGAGCGTCTTCGGCCTGCCACGGCGCCGGGCTCGGCGCCATTTAACAGCGAGCGTTTGTGGCCGCCAGCGCCCTTGCTCGCTGCCAATGTCTTGGCACGCCCCGCCCCTGGCCGCGCCAGGGCGCCGCTGCAATCCGAACCGCTGGCCAACATGACCCTGGTGGGCAGCTTGCTGGGCCAGGGGCAGGCGGCGGCTTTGGTACGCGTCAAGGACCGGATTTACCTGGTGCGTGTGGGCGATGTGCTGGGCGCTGAAGAAGCGCAAGTCGCTGAGATCAGCGCGTCGCGGCTGATGTTGTACGAACACAGTTCAGTTCCCGGTGCCAACAAGGTGGTGCAGACACGCTTTATGAACCTGCTGGAGAAAACGCCATGAACTCTGCATCGATTTGGATGGCCGCACACAGCCCACGCACGCTGTATCTGGCGATGTGCCTGTTGTGGGCTTGTTGGCCGGTGGCAGCGCAGCAAGCGTCGTCCGCCGGACAGGCGTCTACGGAGCAAATGAGCCAGGATGGACGCGGCCTGATGACGCTGAATTTTCAGAACATTGACATCCGTTCTTTGCTGCAAGTGATGGCAGATTTCACGGGCTTGAACCTGGTGGTGTCTGACAGCGTGACCGGCACAGTCACGCTGCGCTTGAAAGAGGTGCCATGGGCCAGGCGCTGAACATCATCCTGGAGGCGCATGGTCTGGGCATGCGTCAGCTGGGAAATGTTTTACAAATCGCACCCAAAACTGAGCTGGCAGCCAGAGAGAAAACTGACATCGAAGCGCAACAGGCTTTGCAGGGGCTGGGCCCGGTGCGCATGCAGGAGTTCAAGCTGAACTACGCCCGGGCAGCCGATGTGGCGCGCAGTCTCACGGGCTCAGGTGCGGGCGCCAACGCGCCGGGTGGCATGCGGATTTTGTCGGCGCGCGGCAGTGTGCTGGCGGATCTGCGGACCAACCAGGTCTTTGTCAGCGACATGCCCACCCGGCTGGTGCAAGTGCAAGACCTGATCCGCAAGCTCGATATTCCTGTCAGGCAGGTGTTGATAGAGGCGCGCATTGTCGAGGCCGCCGATAATTTCGGCCGCTCTCTGGGCGTGCGTCTGGGTGGCCGGGCGACCAGTTTGAACAACAACATCAACACCCAGGCCGGCGCCAGTTACTTGTCGCCCGCTGCAGGGGCGACGCCGCAGCAGCAGACAGCCTTTGGTGTCACGGCCGGCGACTTTGTCAATCTGCCCGCAGCTGCGCAAAACGGCTACAACGCGGCTTCTTTCGCTGTCTCGTTGTTCAATGCCTCTCTGACCCGGGTCCTGAATTTAGAAATATCAGCGATGGAAGCAGACGGCAAGGGCAAGATCATTTCCAGCCCGCGCATTGTCACGACCGACCAGGTCAAGGCTTTGATTGAGCAAGGAACCGAACTGCCTTACGAGGAAAAATCGGCCAGTGGCGCGACCACGACGGCATTTCGCAAAGCCAACCTCAAACTCGAAGTCACGCCGCAGATCACGCCGGAGGGCAACATCATTTTGAACCTGGACATCAACAAGGACAGCGTAGGGCGGCTGACTACCAAAGGCTTTGCCATTGACACCAAGCATGTGCAAACCCAGGTGTTGGTGGAAAACGGCGGGACGGTTTCTATCGGCGGTATTTTTGAGGAAGCTGAGCGTACTGACGACACCAAAGTTCCCGTGCTGGGGGATTTGCCGGGGCTTGGCTGGCTGTTTCGCAACCGCAGCCGCAGCCGCAGCAAATCGGAGATGATGGTCTTCATCCCCCCGAAATTGTTGGACCAGGCGGTGACTGCGCCTTAGCCCCGGCCGCTCAGGGTTATGCTCTGAGGCTTTCAGGTCTGGGGTCTCGCTAAGCCTTGTGCGGGCTGGCGTGCCGGCCCCCGGATCCTGCCAACCTGACGACAATTTGCAGCCTTGAACTCGAAACCTTTACGAATCGCTTGCGTGGGCCTGCCCGGCTCCGGAAAGTCCACCGTCGGCCGCCAGTTGGCCCGGCGTGTGGATTTGCGTTTCATTGACACTGACCATGTGCTTGAGCACCGGATGGGCTGCTCCATACGGGAGTTTTTCGAGCGCGAAGGTGAGCCTGCTTTCAGAGACATGGAAGAATCTGTGATCGATGAGCTGTCCTTGGGTGGCGACTGTGTTTTGTCAACCGGCGGTGGTGCGGTGCTGCGGCCGTCCAATCGCCGTCACCTGCATGAGCGGACCACCACGGTCTATTTGCACTCGGCGCCTGAAGAGGTTTTCAGGCGCTTACGCCATGACCTCAACCGCCCTTTGCTGCAAGTGGCCGACCCCTTGTTGCGCCTCAAAGAGTTGTATGTGCTGCGTGACCCGCTTTACCGTGAAACAGCGCACCTGGTGATTGAAACCGGCCGCCCCTCTGTGGCCAGTCTGGTCACCAGCATCATGCAGTCGCTCAAGCTCGAGCCGGCCACGCCCCCTGCCGCGCCGCCGCCCGCCTGAGCTGGCGCTGGCTACACTTGCCAACATGCCTCAAGAAGCCAATCAAGTGTCCGCTCCAGCGCCTGCCCGACAGGTGCGTATTGAGCTGGCAGATCGTTCCTATGACATCCTGATCGGTGCAGATTTGTTGGGCAGTGCCCACAGCTACGCGGGTCTGCCGCGTGCCAGCACGGCGCTGATCGTTTCCAATACCGTGGTGGCACCTCTTTATGCCGCGCGTTTGCAGGCGGCGCTGGCCAGCGCTTATGCCAAGGTGCTGCTGGTGACCTTGCCCGATGGCGAGGCGCACAAGGACTGGCCCACTTTGCAGCTGATTTTTGACGCATTGCTGCAAAACAGCTGCGACCGCAAGACCGTTCTGTTTGCTTTGGGCGGCGGTGTGGTGGGCGACATGGCCGGCTTTGCCGCGGCCAGCTACATGCGCGGCGTGCCTTTTGTGCAGATTCCAACCACCTTGCTGGCGCAGGTCGATTCCTCTGTCGGCGGCAAGACGGCGATCAACCACCCGCTGGGTAAAAACATGGTTGGTGCTTTTTACCAGCCGCAGCGCGTGATTTGCGACCTTGACCTGCTCAAAACTTTGCCGGCGCGCGAACTCAGTGCCGGGCTGGCAGAGGTCATCAAGTACGGGCCGATTGCCGACATGGATTTTTTCAGCTGGATCGAGTCCCACATCGATGCCTTGCGTGCCGCGGACAGCTTAGCGCTGGCGCATGCTGTTAAGCGCAGCTGCGAGATCAAGGCCCTTGTGGTCGGCCAGGATGAGCGTGAAGCGGGTCTCAGGGCCATACTCAATTTCGGCCATACCTTCGGCCACGCCATCGAGTCGGGCATGGGTTACGGCGCCTGGCTGCATGGCGAAGGCGTGGCTTGCGGCATGGTCATGGCTGCCGAGTTGTCGCAGCGCCTGGGCCTGGTCGATGTAGCTTTTGTGGCGCGCTTGCGCCGCTTGATTGCGTTGGCCGGATTGCCCACCGTGGGGCCTGTGCTCAGCCAGAGTGACAACGCTGGCCGCTACCTGGAATTGATGCGGGTTGACAAAAAAGCCGAGGCCGGAGAAATCAAGTTCGTGGTGATTGACCGGCCCGGCAGCGCCCGCGTGCAAAGCGCGCCGGATGCATTGGTGCGTCAGGTCATTGACGCCTGCTGCGTGCCGCTCTGACATGCGCAGCCCCGCATGACGCTGGCTGTTTATGCTTGCGATCCTGCGCGCACGCGCGGACGCCGCTTTGCCGAGCCGCCGGCGCCCACGCGCACCGACTTTCAGCGGGACCGCGACCGCATTGTTCACTCGACGGCCTTTCGCCGGCTGGTTTACAAAACCCAGGTTTTTTTGAACCATGAAGGCGATCTTTTCCGCACCCGGTTGACGCATTCTCTGGAAGTCGCGCAACTCGGCCGCTCGATCGCCCGCTCGCTGGGTCTGAACGAAGACCTGGTCGAGGCCGTGGCGCTGGCGCATGACTTGGGTCACACGCCTTTCGGCCATGCCGGCCAGGACGCACTCAATGAATGCATGGCACCGCACGGCGGCTTTGAGCACAACTTGCAAAGCCTGCGCGTGGTGGACCAGCTCGAGGAGAGGTACCCCGGCTTCGATGGTCTGAACCTGTGTTTTGAAACCCGGGAAGGCATTCTCAAGCATTGTTCAGCGCGCAACGCCCAACTGCTGGAAGCGCAAGAGCCTGGTGGTGTGGCGCGCCGCTTCATTGACCGCAGCCAGCCCAGCCTGGAGGCGCAGCTTTGCAACCTGGCCGACGCCATTGCCTACAACGCGCACGACATCGACGACGGCGTGCGCTCCGGCTTGATATCGATGGCGCAGCTGCAATCGGTGGATTTGTTTGAGCGCTATCGCTTGGAGGCTCTGGCCGAGCACCCTGGTTTGGCAGAGCCCCAACGCGCGCGCCGCCTGCTCTATGACACCATCAGGCGAATGCTCAGCGCCCAGGTCTATGACGTGATTGCTGCCACGCGGCAAGCGATTGAAGCTGCCGCCCCAGCCAATGCTGACGAAGCCCGCCAGGCCGGCCCGCTGCTGCGCTTCAGTGCGGCCATGCATGCGCAGTCTGCCGCGCTCAAACAGTTTTTGTTTGGCAGTCTTTACCGCCACCCGCAGGTCATGGAGACCACCGGCCAAGCCCAGATTGTGGTGCGCCAGTTGTTCGAGGCCTACTCACTTTGCCCTGCTGAAATGCCTGCTGTTCACGCGGCACGGCCGGACTCAGCGCGCGCTGTCGCTGATTACATTGCGGGCATGACCGACCGGTTTGCCGGCCGTGAGCATGAACGCCTAACCGGCCTCAAACTGCTCCAAACGGGCTGAGTGCTGCACGCACTGCCGGCTGCCTTATTGCCAGCCCTTTAACATGGCGTTTTAAGATCTATCCCGATGGCCCGCCAACCACGCCTCACTGTTGCTGCGTATCCGCACCACATCATTCAGCGCGGAAACAACCGCCAGTTGATCGTGCTGGACGATGCTGACCGCCAGTTTTTGCTGGCGCTGTGGCAGGCGCAAGCGCAGGCCTGTCAAGTGGCTGTTCATGCTTACGTGCTGATGGGCAACCACTTCCATTTGCTGGTCACACCCGACACAGCGGACGGCGTGCCCCTGATGATGCAGGCCGTTGGCCGCAGCTATGTGCGCTATTTCAACAACCGCCACGGCCGCAGCGGCACATTGTGGGAAGGGCGTTACCGATCGACGCTGATAGAGACCGAGCGCTACCTGCTGGCCTGCATGGTCTACATCGATCTCAATCCTGTGCGCGCCGGCCTGGCCGAGGCGGCGGCCGATTACCCATGGTCCAGTCACCGGCACAACGTCGGAATGTCGGTAGACAAGTTGGTCACCCCCCATGCACTGCTTTGGAGTTTGGGCAACACCCCTTTTGCGCGCGAAGCCGCTTACCGTGAACTGGTGCGTGCGGGTGTAGCTCCATCGCAACAGCAAGCTCTGACCAGCGCCACCCTGTCAGGCTGGGCTTTGGGCTCAGAGGCTTTCAAGCGGGGCTTGCAGGACAACACGCTCAGGCGCATAGCGCCAGGCCAACGGGGTCGCCCGCCCGGTACCGCAGCCTGAGGCCCTAAAGGCTGAAACTTTTTAATCTGTCCCCAATTAATCTGTGGCGGCTGGATTTGAGAAATAAATGGGATCTGACCCCATTTATTTTGATTGGCATTGTTGTTGCAGTGCACTATGCTCTTTCTTCGGTATTTTTTTGATCGCTTCCATTGATGGGGAACTGCCATGACCACGGCTGCTGAAATCAAGCATTTTGAAGAACACGGTTTGTACTCGGGCCAAAACGAGCATGACGCTTGCGGTGTGGGCTTTGTGGCGCACATCAAGGGCCACAAAAGCCATGCCATCGTCCAGCAGGGTCTGAAGATCCTTGAAAACCTGGACCATCGGGGCGCTGTCGGTGCCGACAAGTTGATGGGCGACGGCGCCGGTATCCTGATTCAGTTGCCTGACGCGCTGTACCGCGAAGAAATGGCGCTGCAAGGCATAGCACTGCCGCCGCCCGGCGAATACGGCGTGGGCATGGTGTTTTTGCCCAAAGAAAACGCTTCCCGCCTGGCCTGTGAACAGGCGCTGGAGCGTGCGGTTCGCCTGGAAGGTCAGGTGCTGCTGGGCTGGCGCGATGTGCCGGTCAACCGCGACATGCCCATGTCGCCAACCGTGCGCGAAAAAGAACCCATCTTGCGGCAGATCTTCATCGGCCGCGGCAATGACGTGATCGTGCAGGATGCGCTTGAGCGCAAGCTCTATGTGATCCGCAAGACCGCCAGCGCGGCCATTCAAGACCTGCAGCTGACGCACAGCAAAGAATATTACGTGCCCAGCATGTCCAGCCGCACGGTGGTCTATAAGGGCTTGCTGCTGGCCGACCAGGTCGGCACTTACTACCTGGACCTGCAAGACCTGCGTTGCGTATCGGCCCTGGGACTGGTGCACCAGCGCTTTTCAACCAACACCTTTCCCGAGTGGCCGCTGGCCCACCCTTACCGCTATGTGGCGCACAACGGCGAGATCAACACCGTCAAGGGCAA
>CANIDW010000034.1 GCA_947466165.1 Comamonadaceae bacterium
ATTTATTGAGTTGATTTTTTTGTGCTCGGCTTGCGTAGTTGTCAGCGGGTGTGTTTTGAGGTCTTGTGAATTCAATTGAGCGCTCAGTTGCCAACTAATTCACATGAAATCTTCCCTGCTTTGAGGGTTTGGCCGGTCAATTATTCCCAGTAAACTTTCGGCTTCTTTTCGAATTAATTCCCACAAACGACCCTAGGTTAAGGACTCCAACATGAACGACCGCACCAACAACGAAGCCGGATCCATTGTCATTGGCGAAGGCGTCACAGTTTCCGGTAAATTTATCGTACCGGGTCGTGCTGTGATCAATGGCTCCATGGACGGTGAGTTGCAAGCTGATGAGCTGCTTGTGGGCGCGCAGGGCAAAATTGTTGGCAATGTGAAAGTTCGCAAAGCAGACGTTTTTGGCGAAATGCACGACACCTTGCTGGCGTCAGAGCACTTGATCATCAGAAGCACCGGCCGGGTCAACGGCAATGCCAGCTACGGCGAGATCGAAATTGAGCGTGGCGGTCTGGTTCAGGGTGCTGTTTTGCCAGCTAAAGCTGCCATGAGCACCCCGCCTGTGATCGCTCCAGTGATCAGCAAGCCGGTGGAGCCCCCTGTTTTGGGTGGCAAGTCACAGGCCTGACGACCAGCCTATGTTGCAGCTCGTGAATCGTTTGCGTGAAAGCGCCAGATTCTTGGGGGTTTTACCCTCCAAGCTGGGCAAGCTTTGGCGCAGGGATTACCACGACTCCCGCATTATTCTGGAGCAACAAGGCGATCTGAAGTATTTTTCTATTTCAGGCCATCTTCAGCGAAATGTGGTTCGCGGCTTGATCGTTGTTGGTACCGCCAGTTCAGCTTCTATCATTGTGTTGTCGACCCTGTCCCTGCTGTTGATGTTTGGCAACTCAAGGCTAGAACGCTCGCACAATGAAATCTACGAGGCTTTGCTCGGCAGTGCCGTTGACTTGACCGAGGGTGGCGCGAACGCCCTGGGCCGTGAAGACATGCTGGCGCTGGCACAGGCCATTCGCGACAGGGATCTGGAAATCCGCCGCTTTGTCAAGAGTTCGGCCTCGACCCTGTCCGCAGAGAACACCACCTTGAAAGCGCGTCTGGATGCCTCGGGGCTGTCTGAAAAAGCCATCAAGATCATCCACGGCAGCGCTTCGATTGGTGGTTTTGGCAATGATCGTATCGACACCAAAAACCCGCTGCTCAGGGGGCGTTTGTCTGAAGAAATCGCTAAAAACCATGCCCTGATGGAAGTGCTGAGTGCCTTGCCTACCAAGATGCCGGTCAGTGATTATTCTGTCTCTTCATCATTCGGTATCCGTACCCACCCCATTACCGGGCGCCCTAAGTTGCACATGGGCGTTGACTTGCTCACCCATGGCGGCGATGAAATCAAGCCCGCCAAGCCGGGTAAAGTCATTCTGGCACGCACTTACCAGGACTACGGCAACACAGTCATCGTTCGCCATGAGCGCGGAATTGAAACGCTTTATGGCCATCTGGCCGATGTGCGGGTTCGCGAGGGTCAAGAAGTCGACATGAATTCCATTTTGGGCATGGTGGGCAACACGGGCTCCTCAACGGGCAAACATTTGCACTTTGAAGTTTCCGTGGGTGGCTATCCGGTTGATCCGGAAAAAGTCATCGATACCGCTAACTATGTTCAAAAAAACAAAAACTGACCCGCCTGAAGCTCCAGTAACTGAAAGTACCTCCACCATGATTACAGTGAATGATGAGTCGTTGAACAACAAGCGCGGCAACACCGGCGTAGCTGTGCTCGACACCCACAAGCCAACCGTGATCAGCGAAGGTTTCTCACTGACCGGCGATATTGTTTCTGACGGCATATTGCACATCGAAGGCCGCACCAGCGGCACCATCAAAGCCAGCAGCATCAACATCGGCCCGCGCGGTCAGGTCGAGGGTAATGTCTCCTGCGCCAGCTTGCACATCAAGGGCTCTTTTTCAGGAACGGCCATCTGCGGAGAACTGGTGGTTGCGGCCAGCGCCATCGTCAAAGGTCACGTCACCTACCAGGTGCTGACCATCGGTCGCGGTGCGACCATCGAAGGCGATCTGGTCATCCGTCGATAAAGCAAAAATCCGGGCTGAGCTTGCGAGGCATGCCGGTCGCTTGCCCCGGCCGAATTGCAAAAATCGTTTAAAAGATTAGTTGCTTTGGTGGCGATGAAATTTGCATTTATGTGATGTCTGGCTAACATTGCCAGGTGCAAAATTATTCAAATAAATTCGACGTTTATCCGAAGTTCTTATCGAACGCCTTGAAGGTGCGGCAGTCGAGTAAGTACCCACAATTGGATCAGCACGAAGAACGCTTGATGGACCAATTGGCTACTTCCTGGTCCAAAGGCCAAAAAATAACAGTGCTCTTGACCATGAGAATGTGTGAGGACGCATCCCCGAGCACCGTGCACAGGCGTCTGAAAACCTTGCGAATCAAGGGCATGCTTGACTTGCAATTGGACGAAGACGACAACCGGGTGAAATACATCGTTCCTACCGAGCTGGCCAAGTCTTACATCACAGCGCTGGGTCAGTCGGTGGTCATGGCTGTCGGCTCAGAGCCTCCCGGATAAATAAACCGCAGCATAAAAGCGCCAAACTGCACGCCATCATGGCCTTCCTGCAGAGTTTTCACGCGGTCCTGGTAAACCGCTTCCCCGAACATCTCCCTTCGCTTGCCGAGCAAAAAAGCGGCATAACGTGCGTCAAATTCCGGATGAGGCTGCACGCATAAGACTTGCTCGCTGATTGAATACGCCGCAATCGGACAACGCGCATTGCTGGCCAACAAGGTAGCGCCTTTGGGCAGTTCCAGCACTTGATCCTGGTGGCTGGCCAGCAAAGCCAGTTTGCCCTGAGGGTTGGCAATACCCTCTGGCCCGTGCCAGTCATAGACGGTGCGCCCCAGCCCCCAGCCCTGCGCAGCACGCGCGACCCTTGCCCCCAGGCAATGCGCAATCAGTTGGTGGCCAAAACACACGCCGACCAGTTTTTGGCCCTGCGCCAGCAGCCCGCTGACACACGCCCGCAACTGCACCACCCAGGCCTCGTCAGAAAAGGAGTCGGACCGGCTGCCCGTGAGTAAAACGGCGTCATAGTCATCGAAAGAAGCGGGGTATTGGCCCAGTCGGGCGCTGAACGAATCGACAAGCCCCTGGTAGCCGGCGGCGCGTAGCAAGGTCTCGAACATGGCGGCGTAGCTACCCCAAATGGGCACGCCATCAGCTTCGATCACGTCATTGTCAAGAATGCAGATGCGCATGAATGGCAGAAATTATCGGGGGGAAGACCCCTTCGTGAAGGGGAGCATCACCGTAAAGCATGTTCCAAGTTGGCTGGAGGTCTCGAATTCAATCGACCCATTATGCAACTCAACAATCGCTTTGCTGAGCCATAAACCGATGCCCATCCCGTTAATTTTATCGGAACGAAACAACTCAAACATGTTTGCCTGGATCTCCGGCGCTATACCTGAGCCGCTATCCGACACCTTCAATAAAATCTGATTGTCCAACTGTTGAGTTGCGATAGAAATATTTCTTCTTGAAAAATCTTGTGAAATTGCTTCATTGGCGTTGGTGATGAGATTCAACACAACCTGCTGAAACTGAGATTTATCTCCGTTAAAAATCAGCGGCCCTGGGTGGAGTTCAATTTCAACATCAATTGAATTTTTATGGATGGCTGACTCACAGAGCAATAAAACATCTTTGACAATTTGATTGACATCAAAATTTGAGTCTGTCTTCCTGCCGTTACCAAACATGTCGCGAAGTGTGCTGACAACAGTACTGGCTCTCACATTAGCCTTCTTTAAACCAGACAGCGCAACATCGAGACTTTCACGGTTGTGCGCACGGTCATCTTTTGCAGATAAGACCAAATCAAGCATCTCCGTATTCATTTGAATCACGGCCAGTGGTTGGTTGAGTTCATGTGCCAGGCTTGCAACCAAAGCCCCCATCCCCGCTGTTTTGTTAAACAAACTAAGTTGCCGGATAATTTCTTCACGTTCTTGCAAGATATTTTTTAAATTCAAGCTGTTCAGCAGCATGGCGTCTGCACGCTCGTTGGTGACGGCAAGCTCATGTGCGCTTGCTATTTTTTTACGCTCCGCTATCTCTAAAAAAATTCGTAAAAAAGCGATATTGCTGAGTGTGATGGCTATGAACTGACCAATCACCATGACAGCCTGGTGCGGACTGGCCATGTAAATATCATCGATGGTCCCAGCCATCCCCACGCCGACTGCACGAATTGCAAGTGTTGAGCTGAAAGTCAGACCGGCCCAGATGAGCAGCTTGGCCCCAAGTGATTCCTGTAATTGATTGAGCTTGAAGCCAATTCGAAAATATTCAAAGCAAAACAAGGCATAAAAGCCGTTGAAAATGACCAGCGCTTCCCATTCGGCTTGATAAAAATAAATTAAGAAACTAAAAACACAAAAATAACTTACGCTGATAATTTTGTAGTTCAAAAAAACACGCTCATGCGGTCCGGGAAGATACATGCGCAATGCAACCATCCGCCCCCAAGTGCCTAACAGCATCAAGAGTTGAGCGAGGTACATGAAAGCAAATTCGGGAATACTTCCCCGCATGGCCAACAAGACCACAGCAACGCCACTTAACAGACCAGAGGCGCACCATAACTTGACCTGGTAGCTCCGGTACTCTTGCAGCGCAAGCCAAATGCCACCGTGCAGCATCAGGTACACAAAACAAATCATGAAAATGGTGGTTTGTGTATCTAATTGCATAAGGCCGGGTTCCCCAAAGAAATTTTAAAAAGCATCTTTGGAATTCGTTTTGCCAAGCATGCGCCAAGCGCAATGCGGTTCAATCGTTGGTAAAAATACCGTCAATTCTGTCCAGTTTACCCAGAGCTAAACCGCAACCTCTCACCACGCATGTCAACGGGTCTTCAGCCAGCATCACAGGCAAGCCTGTTTCTTGGGCAATTAACTGGTCTAAGTTCTTAAGCATGGCACCACCGCCGGTCAACAAAATGCCTCTGTCGGCGATATCCGAGCAAAGCTCAGGCGGTGTGTTTTCCAGCGCTTCCTTGATGGCCATCACCAGGCCATTCAGCGGCTCTGTTAAGGCCTCCAGCGTGGAGGCGGAACTCAGCACGAATGACTGCGGTATTCCTTGGCTGATGTTGCGGCCTGTGATGGTTATTTCATTGTCTTCGGCTTGCGGGTAAGCAACTGCGATTTCCTTTTTAATCATCTCTGCTGTCTGAAGCCCGATCAGCATGCCGAAGTGGCGACGTATGTAGTTCACGATAGCCTCGTCAAATTTGTCACCGCCAATGCGTACGCTTCCTTTGTAAACCATGCCGCCAAGAGAGATGACGCCAACTTCGGTGGTCCCGCCCCCAATGTCAACCACCATGGATCCGCACGCATCCGCCACAGGCAAGCCCGCTCCTATGGCTGCAGCCATTGGCTCTTCTATCAAAAACACTTCAGATGCACCCGCTCCAAGAGCAGATTCGCGTATGGCGCGACGCTCTACCTGGGTGGACCCGCAGGGCACACAAATAATGATTCTCGGACTTGGGCGGAAAAGACTGCGCGGATGAGCTTTTCGGATAAAGTGCGTGAGCATTTGTTCCGTGACGGAGAAGTCGGCGATAACACCATCCTTCATAGGCCGAATTGCCTCGATATTCAGAGGAACTCGTCCCAGCATCATTTTGGCTTCTCGCCCCACCGCCAGCAGTTTTCTTTTGCCACCCGGGCCATTCATTTTATGAAGGGCGACCACAGAGGGCTCATCCAGAACGACACCTTTTCCGATGGCGTAGATCAATGTATTGGCGGTCCCCAGGTCAATGGCTAAATCTGTAGAGAAGCGCTTGGTGAAAAATTGCAACATAGTCAAATCATCTTGTTGCTAATGTCACCTTCGAACTTACCGCCACGCTCAATGTCAAGATCTGAATAAGTTAACTTTCCGTTCACAGTACCTGTATTGCGAATTTGAAGCAGACCCTGGCAAACGACATCGTCCATCAAGACACCGGAAACATCAATTTCTTTAGCCCGCACCAGGCCTTTAATCCGTCCCGTTTGACCGATTACCAGAGTCTCGGTAATCAACTCGCCAGTAAAGCTACCATTGACCTTAGCGCATCCAGACACTTGAGCTGTGCCAACAAATGACACCCCCTCGTTGATGAGCAAATCGTTCGCTGCGTAATTTTTATCTTCCATGGATCACTTTGAATGTTGGGGGTAAAGGCACCCCGCCTGCTCAGATCGGCCAAATAGAAAGACTCACAATTTCTCACTATTGCGCTACTTAGACCACCCCCAAATGGGGAGTTGATAGCTTGGCCAGTGGCTTAATATCAGACAAAGACTTGATGCGCGGCACTGCGCCCTGAAAATGCGAGGTGCTTGACAGTTGCTATCTTTATGAAGGCGGGTGCATGAAAGCTAAAGGACACGTTTTCATCGTCGATGACGATGCCGAAATACGTCTTCACCTGGGCAATTTGCTTCGCCATGTAGGCTACAGCGTCAGTGACTTTGGCAGCGCCAAGGAGTTCTTGGCCACTGACGAAAATCTCGAAGCGTCGGTCTTGGTGCTGGACATGCGTATGCCCATCATGAGTGGGCTGGATTTACAGAAATCCCTTCGCGCCAAGGGATCGGACGTACCCATCATCTACATCAGTGGCGAGAGCCGGAGTCAAGAAATCATCGACGCCATGAAGGGCGGTGCGATAGATTTTTTGTGGAAACCTTTCTCTCATAACCAGCTGGTTGAAGCCATTGAAAAAGGCTTGAATCTTGATCAGCAACATCACAAAAATCGCAAACACTCAAAGCATGTAGAGAAGCTGTATGAGACGCTGAGCCGGCGCGAAAAGTCAATTTTTGCGCTTATGCTTTTGGGTCATGGAAACAAAGACATTGCTGCACAGTTGAGTGTCATGCCAGACACTGTAAAAAAATACCGTGCGCAGGTGTTCGAAAAAATGCAGGTTGACAACCTGGCCGCTTTGCTTGATTTGTGTAAAGGTTTTGAGCTGCCCGCTGAGATGGATTGATACTCTTTATGTAAGCAATTCAAGTGGTTGGCTATTGAGCTGCATCCATTCAAAGATTAAGCTTCGGATATGGCAACGCGGTGTTTTTTGATTCCCAAAAATTTTGGGTACCGCTGCTCCATTTGAAGCCGACTGCCCTTTTTTATCTAGGAGCTGATACATGAATCGTTATTCACTCCACCGAAAAGCTTTCTTCTTTTTATTGGCTTTCGTGTGCAGCTTTGAAGCCCAAGCCGGTCGACCTTTGACTGTGGACGATGCCAATGTCAATGACGTGGGCGAGGGCCAAGTGGAGGGCTGGTGGACACGCTCGCCGAATGGCACGCGCAGCTGGACAGTGGCACCGGCCTATGCGCCCATCAAGAATGTGGAGCTGGGGGCGGGCATCTCTCGAGAGCAGAAAACCGGGCTTCAAAGCGTGAATGTGCAGGCCAAATTTCGCATTACCGAATCACAAGAAAAGGGCTGCAATTTGGGTGCAGTTGTCGGCACCGCCCGCACTGACGGCGAGGCATCGAAGGCGTATGTGAACGGGCTTTTCACTTGCAATCACCCCTCACTCGGCAGTCTTCACACCAATTTGGGTGCGCTGGATTTTCCGAAAAGCCAACGCATAGGCACATGGGGCTTGGCATGGGAGCGTGCTTACGGCGAAGTCACCGCCCATGTAGAGGTTTATGGACAACGGCAAGAAACGCCCACATGGGCCACCGGCTTACGAATGAACATCCTGCCTAAGCTGCAAATCGATGCCAGCGTGGGTCGTCAATCGGGTCAAAACCTGCTGACACTGGGGACTAAGTGGATGTTCTGATGTTCTGAAAAACACCGTTTTTCCACAGTTTAAAAGGCGTACTTTCTCAATCCACCATCCACCGGTATCACCGCCCCCGTGATGTAAGAAGCCACAGGCGAAGCCAAAAACACCGCCAAAGCTGCCAACTCCTCCGGTTCGCCGTAGCGCCCCACGGGAATCTGCGTACGGGATTGTTCCGCGCGAAACTCCGGTGAATATTTGCGGAGGATTTGCTCGCTCATGATGCGTCCGGGCTGTATGCAGTTGACGTTGACGCCGTGCGGGCCGACTTCGCGTGACAGGCCTTTTGACCAAGCATGTATCGCGGCCTTGGTCGGTGAGGCCGCGATCATGTGTTCAGGTTCGGATTTGCCGCTGATGTTGATGATGCGGCCCCATTTTCGCTGCATCATGCCGGGCAGGGCTGCGTGAGTCAGCTGGCGCACGCGCACGAAGTTGAGCGTCATTGATTCGTCCCATGCGCTGTCGGGCGTATCAACGTGGATATGTCCTTTGCTGCCGCCCGCACTGTTGATAAGAATATCGATAGTGCCCATGGCTTTTTCAGCGGCTTGAGCCAGGCGCGTGGGTGCGTCAGGCTCAGTGACGTCGATCACGATGATGTGCGGGGTTTTGTAGCCTGCTGCCGTGATTTCTGCGGCGAGTTCGTCAAGCAAGTTTTTGCGGCGGGCTGCGATGCAGGTTTGCACGCCTTCAGCGGCGAGCGCTTTGGCTATGGCGCGACCTATGCCCTGGCTTGCGCCAGTGACTAATGCGGTTTTGTCGTTTAACTGTAAGTCCATGCTTTATAAATTGACAGACTTGGCCGTCATGCGGATGAAGCCAGATCACTGGCGGAAGCTCAGGGATTCGAACCCTGGAAACCTTTCGGTTTGCCGGTTTTCAAGACCGGTGCAATCGACCACTCTGCCAAGCTTCCAATACGTAAAGTTTAACCTGTGCGGACCAGTTGACAGTCTGCAAGTCAGCTGGACTTGAGCATGCCGCGGGTTTCAATGAACTCGATCACCTGCGCCAGGCCTGTTTGGGTCTTCAGGTTGGTCATCACAAAGGGTTTGAGTCCCTTGGCTGTGGTGCGCATGCGCACGGTGTCAGCTTCCATCACGCCCAGGTCGGCGCCCACGTAAGGGGCCAGGTCGGTCTTGTTGATGACGAAGAGATCGCTCTTGGTGATGCCGGGGCCGCCTTTGCGTGGAATTTTTTCGCCGGCTGCCACGTCGATCACATAAATCGTCAGGTCGCTCAGCTCGGGGCTGAAGGTAGCGGCCAGGTTATCTCCGCCGGACTCCACAAACACCACATCGGCATTCGGAAAATCCACCAGCATGCGGTCAATCGCCTCGAGGTTGATGGAGGCGTCTTCACGAATGGCAGTGTGCGGGCAGCCGCCGGTTTCTACGCCCATGATGCGCTCGGCGTCCAGCGCGCCGCTCACCGTCAGCAGGCGCTGGTCTTCTTTGGTGTAGATGTCGTTGGTGATCGCCACCAGGTCGTACTTTGCTTTCATGCCCTTGCAGAGCATCTCGAGCAAGGTGGTTTTGCCGGAGCCGACGGGGCCGCCTATGCCCACGCGCAGGGGCGGTAGTTTTTTGGTGCGGTTGGCAATGTGGTGCAGACTCATGGCGGACTTTAAGGTGGATGAAAAAATGTTTAAGAACGAAACAAGC
>CANIDW010000035.1 GCA_947466165.1 Comamonadaceae bacterium
AAAATCAATTTTTCTTCTTCAGGGGTAGGAAGTATTATTCACACAGCTGGGGAGCTTTTTAACATGGCAGCGGGGGTCAGCATGACACATGTACCCTACCGTGGCGGTGCTCCAGCTGTTAATGCAGTTCTTGCCGGAGAGGTTCAGGTTGGGTTCTTACAATTACCGACAGCCCTACCGCTGGCTCTGGCTAAAAAAATTAACATCCTTGCCGTAACGCAGGCTCAACGCTCAAGTCTGGCGCCAGACATTCCAACCGTTGGTCAAGCTGGGATTCAAGGTTACGAGGTTTCGGTCTGGCAAGGCGTGGTTGCTCCCAAAGGAACGCCTCGGGAAATCGTCGAAAAATTACATGCCAGTATCGTTGCAGCCTTAAAAAAGCCTGAGATTGCCGCACGTTTGACGGGACAGGGCTTCGAAGTTATCACGAATAAGCCGGCTGAATTTGCTGAGCTTATTCGCACAGAGGCAGACAAATGGGAACGCGTTGTTAAAACCGCCAATATTCAGGCGCAATAACAATGGACAACTTTACTCAGAACCAAACCACCTTGGCCCACATGCCTAGCGGGAATGGAACGGAGACTTAACGGTAGTCTCGGTTCTCAACGTGGTGGTCACGCACTACTTGCTTAGCATGCGCTGATTTTTCATCACAGATGACGGAAGGTTAGCTCCGCACCAACAGACTGCAGTACCCAGAAAAAACGTTACGCATTTTTATGACTGCTGAAATTATTGTTGAACGCTGTATGGGAGCCCTGGAACTCCTTTCCATCGAGGCTCGCGGCCTACCTTTAACCACCATTGCACAAAAGCTGGGACTCATTAAAAGCGGCGCACACAGGCTACTGAATGAACTCCAAAGAGATGGCTTTGTGACACAAGATTCAAACACTCAACACTACCGGCTGACGATGCGATTTCCGACCTTGGGTTTTCGCTACTTGTCAGCAACCGGTATCGTGGATAGAGCGATGCCTCATTTGCGCGATCTGGCAGCCATGACCGGCGAACTGGTACGGATGACGGTAGCAGACGTCGGGATGTTGACATGGGTGGCCAAAGCGCAGGGGGCCCAAACGCGCCTGCGCTTTGACCCAGACATGGGCGGTAATGTTCGTCTTCACACAACAGCATCTGGCAAGGCTTGGCTAGCGACCATGGAGAAAGCCGCGGCTCTAGTACTGGCGAGAACTAGCGGTTTAGGTAACGGGGAACTGCGTGGACCTCGAACCATCCTGACGGAGGTTCAGTTCCTGAAAGAACTCGAGAGTACACGCAAAAAAGGTTATGGCATAGCCATCAATGAAGACGAGGCTGGTATGTCTGCGGCAGCCGTCAATATTATTCGATCTAGTGGCAAAGGCAAAGTGCTCGGTACATTGAGCGTCGCAGGACCTACTGTGCGATTGGACCGCGAGCGCCTTACTTTATTAGCAGCTTCACTCGCGATAACCGCAACCGCAATCGGAGATGAGTGGCCGGTCCAATACTGATTTTCATTTATTTTTTATAACGCAATTAATTAGGAGAATACTTATGTCCGTTAGTGATCCTTTCCGAGGTACGCCAATGGTGAGCAAGGGCGTCCGAATGCGCGGCTCAAAAGCCGTTGTGGAAACACTCAAGGCCCATGGAACCGAATATTTGTTCGGTGTGCCAGGCAGCACGATTCCACTATTTGCCGAATTTGCAGGGCGTGATGATGTAAAGCTGATTCTTACCCGAGACGAACGGGGTGCGGCCTGCATGGCTGACGGCTATGCACGCATTTCACACAAGCCTGGTGTTTGCACTGCGATCGAAGGGCCAGGCACTACAAACCTGCTGACCGGCATTGGCGAGGCATGGATGAGCTCTATACCAGTCATCGCCATCACGGCTGCGCGAACCCCGACTGAATCGGCTAAGAATCCAATAATGTTTTGTCGTGGCCGCGTTTACGACACTTTCGATGTCCTTAAGCCCTATACCAAGTGGGGTATCCAAGTACATCATCCAGCTCGCGTTTCTGAACTCATCAGCCGCGCCTATGCAATTTCCACAACTGGCCGTCCTGGCCCAGTGCAGGTAGAGCTTTATCCCGATGCGATGTACCAAGAATGGGAATTTGATATCGAAGGGCAAGCCGATATGCAATATTCAACTTGGCCCGCACAACCTGTATGGCCTGACCCAGCTAAGCTGAAAGAGGCAGCGAAGCTTTTGGTCACAGCTAAAAAACCGGTGCTCATCGCCGGCGGTGGAGTAGTTCGTGCGCGCGCTTGGCCCGAATTGATTGAGCTAGCGGAATACTTGTCAATCCCAGTAGCTACCAGTCTATTCGGAAAAGGCTCAATCCCTGAAAAACACCCGCTTGCTGTCGGCTGCTGCGGTATACATTCCCGGCTGAGTGCCAACCAGACAGTCGAGGATTCAGACTTAGCACTCTTTATCGGCAGTAACACAGATATGCACACCACCAACAAGTGGACTAGCCCGGTGCCTGGCGAAACAACTGTTTTGCACATCGATATCGACCCTGAAGAGCTAGGTCGCAACTACCCAACCGCAGTAGGGATTGTCTCTGATGCCAAGACTGGCCTTGCCGGTCTGCTAGCCGCAGTGAAGGAAATTGTTCCTAAAAAACGTCATCTCCAGGAGCGCTACGACACTGTCAAGACGCGGGTAGACAACTGGCGTGCCAAGATCCATCCTGATCAGATATCGGATGCGATGCCGATCAAGCCTCAACGTTTGATGCGGGAAATCGCGGACTTCCTCAAACCCGATGCAATTGTTCTCGGAGATTTGAGTTTTTCCTCAATCTGGGTCAATGTTCACTACGACACGCCGATTCCTGGCCCCTTCATCACCTATGCGCGCGGCTTTGATTTACTTGGCTGGGGGTTGCCTGCCTCTCTGGGCGCACAACTAGCAGCACCAGGAAAGCAGGTGCTTAGTCTCATCGGCGACGGCAGCCTTGGATACTGTATCGGAGAGCTTGAAACTGCTGCCCGCTACAACATTCCCGCAGTGAATGTAGTGCTGAATAACAGCACTTTGGGCTATGAAAAGTTCCTCATAAAGTATTTTAACGAGCCTGGCAAGATAACGCCCGAACAGCCGGGCTGCGATTACACCAATGTCGATTACGCCGCTGTAGCAAGGGCCTTTGGTTGTGTCGGAATTCGCGTAACACATCCATCACAAATTCGGCCAGCGCTTGAAGAAGCGTTTGCTTCAGGACGTCCGGCGCTGATCGACGTTGTGATCGATGCGGAAGTTATTCCACCAAGCACCTTCTTTTCCGAAGACATACGCAGCGCCTAGCAGTCGAATACTGGTATGGAGCTGCGCGCCTGTAATTACTAAGGCTTGTGAAGGGGTTCGTATCAACAATCTCGATCAAATATTGTCCACAAAAGTAATAGAAGTACCCCACATTTTCGCTGCGGGTGTGGATGCTGGCGGAATTTTTGGGTGCCACTGTGCCGGATTTCCCGGCTGGCCGCTTGTATCAGGCCGACTAAGCGGAAAAGCAGCAGCCGGTAGTCGAAGACAACGGGTCGCAGCGATCAAGGTTAGGGCTTGTTGAACTCATTGTTGTGAAAGAACCCAAGTTGCCAATGAGCCAAGCGGACCGAACCATCCATCAAAGTCGTCTTCAGCTGGGCAAGTAAGCTGAAGTTAGTTTCCAGCGTCACACCTCATTAAAGACTATGAACACCACAAAGCGGCTCGGAGTACTCATTCCATCATCCAACACTAGTGTAGAAATTGAGCTATCAAGGTCGCTCCCATCCTCAGTAACTCTTCACAGCGGACGATTGCCTCTACTTGCAGGAGTAGAGCCGGAAGCAGTGGAATTGATGGTGCAAGATATAGAAAGTGTCAGCTTGCTGCTGGCGTCCGCTGGGGTCGACCTGATCATGCTGTTTGCAACAGTGCCGAGCTTACTGCACGGCCATGGCTTCGATAAGAAGATCGCTGAACGCATCAAAGCCATCACCGGCATACCTGCAATCACTACCTCAACTGCCATGCTCGATGCGTTGCAGCTTGTTGGCGCTACCCGCGTTGTATTAGGTACGCCATTTGTATCGTCAATGAATGCAAAAATTGTGCACTTTCTCAAAGGCAGTGGTGTTGAAGTGCTGGCTGATCGTGGATTGGAGATCTTAGAAAACCAGCGCATAGGCAGGCTTGAGCCGCAATCGGCCTATGAAATGGCTGTATCACTGGATCGGCCGGATGCCGATGCCATTTTGCTCGCTTGTACTAACTGGCAAACATTGCCCGCGATTGAAAAAGCAGAGGCACTATTAGGTAAGCCTGTAATTACGACAACGCAAGCAAGTTTGCGAGCAGTTCTCCAAGCATTTGAACTTCCTACTGGAAATGGACCGGGAAAACTATTTCGCATGCCGATTCACAGTACTGCTCCCTGAACACTGATCTCTCAAAAATGGCCTGACTGCGATGAAAATTCTCATGGAATTCGAAGTTTCATTCAGGTAGCAGTAATTCTGTTACAAGGGTCACCATCTCAACGCAGCCGATAATAATTACAAGGGTTAGCGCTGCGATCATAAAGGCAAGTAGCAGTCCAATCCACCCGAAGAATTCCCATCCCAAAGCCGCCAAAAGTAAAGTTTCTATAGCAGCAATTAGAAATGCTGCTTTTTTACCATGGCGAACAAGTGCGTGCAGTACAGGAAATCTCGCAAGTCCGTGAGCTACCGATGTGTTTTTCAAGATTTGGGTAGCTGTTTCGTGAAGCTTTTCATTTGAAGCGCTCACTTCCCTAATGGGTTCTATATTGACAGTTTTCCCCTCGAGTGTCGCAGCCCTCTCAGCTGCCAGAAGGCCGAAACTACCCGCTTTAATCAAGCCACCTATGTAGGCCGAATTTTTGCCCCCCTCGATTCCGCCTGTGGTGGAGCCGGCTGCAAAAAGTCCCGGTATAGGATTGCCGCCAACATCGAGAACCTGGGCGTTGCCGTCTATGTCGATACCCCCCATGGTGTAAGTAATAGCTGGGCATATCGGAATCGCCATTAGGGGTAATTTTTTGATTGCATACGGTTTGACTTTGTCCGATCGTGCAATGTTTAGATTTGCTAAGCCACCTTCATCTAAGGCTTTGTTGTAATCCTTCAATGTGCGTTCGAGCGATTCTGGCGGAACACCCATCTTTTTAGCCAGATCGGCTACAGACTCAGCACGCAAGATTGTTCCACCTGCCAGCTCTAAAAGCGGGTTGGCGGGGATCCGCGAGTTAGCGCCGGGGCCATCCCAGATGTTCTGGTCGAATACGGCAAACATCCTATCGGTTTTTGCAACTGCGGCTAGCTCGTTTGCTAGGCTCACGCCTGTGCGACCCTCGTCAACAATGCGGCATCCAAAGTCGTCCACGACAATACCTGCTGTCGCGATCTCGTCGATTTGTGGATAGGGCCAGACTTGGTCGTTATGCCTCGCATCGTTGCACATCAAATGACCGTAAAAACGATTTAGGGATGTAAGTGCAGCGCCGGCAGCCTGTGCCATCAGCAAACCATCGCCCTTGCCTGTGCGTCCACCGCGCTGGAACAAGGTCTCAAAACGGGGCGTGATGTAACGTTGTACAAGCAATTGGTTCGCTTGAAAACCGCCGTCAGAAATAAGGCAATACCTGGCACCCCAAGTTTTATTTTTCCCATCGCAAAGGCCTTCTACACCGATGCAGCGACCGGCTTTCATAAGAAGGCCCGTCGCTCGCGCTTTCAACTGGAGGGTGCCCCCAAGCCGTACAAATTCCAAAGCGAGCTGGCGCAATACTACGTCAGGTCCTTTGTCCTTCCAGTCGATACCACCTCGAGACGCACGAGGCGGCGCCATGCACCACTTGTAGGCCTCTTCTTGGTTGAATCGCATGAAGCGTGTACCCTTGCTTTGCAGCCAGGAAACAAGCCGTCCACCGGTATTCGCTAATGCCTGCGCAAGCTCTGGTTTAGCTTCACCCTCGGTCAAATCATTGATGATATTCACCAATTCCTGCACGGGCCGGTAGGGGTCAAGAAATCCCATATGCAGGATTCCTCCCGAAAAGCGCGAGTTGCAAGGGTAGCTTGCACCATCCCCTTGCTCGAGAAGGATTACACGCAAACCCAGCTCAGCAGCCCGAACGCCCGCCACAAGTCCAGCCAGACCGCCCCCTACAATTGCCATATCGTAGGGCGTATCGCTTTCACTCATCTATCCCCCTTTGAAATTTATAACGCGGTCAGTTTTAGTCCCATCGACGAAATACCATGTAACTGGCCAGTCCACTAATTTATTAGTTCAAAACTACAAATGGGAGGCTTCGATTAGCCAACAAAAGAGCGCAAAAAACTCTGCAGCTTCATTCTTGGCCACTATTCTGAATTAAATCGTAGCCTCAGCAGGCAACGCGAAAATTGAGGTGACAAGCTGAGAAGAAAGGCAGGAATGCTTTACTCTAATTTGATGTTGGCCTGTTTACCCAAGCGCGAAATCGATGCGCCAGATTCGCGCAAGTATTTAGAGAACATTTCTGGTGAGCCAGCCTGAAGCTCCATGCCTTGTTTGCCGACCGTATCTTTCACATCAGACTCGCCTACAACCTTGATAATTGCGGCATTGAGTTTTTCAACTACGGCTTGGGGCATGCCAACTGGACCGACGAGCGCGAACCACGCAACCAAGTCGAAACCCGACAAACCAGATTCGTCTAGTGAGGGGATTGATGGAAGTAGCGTAGAACGTTTGATGCTCGTCACGGCCAGAGCCCGAAATTTACCGCTTTTTAGCAAAGGCGTGGCTGCTGCCATGCTGGGAAATATAACGTCGACCTGCCCGCTGGCGAGTGCCACCACTACATCACCGCTTCCCTTATAAGGCACGTGCAACATCTTTACTTTTGCCATTGAATTAAAGAGTTCGCCCGCAAGGTGTCCTGTGCTGCCTATGCCGTCACTGCCAAAGGTCATCTGGCCAGACTTTGAGCGAGCAAGTTCAATCAGTTCACCGATATCGCGTACAGGTACTGAAGATCCCACCATCACAACCAGCGGAGAAACGCTGACCATTGAGATTGGTGTGAGTTCGCTTTCAATGTTGTAAGCAGGCCCGCTACTGAGCACAGAATGGATGAAGGTTCCACTGGCTGTCATCAGTATCCTGTAGCCGTCAGGCTCAGACTTTGCTATCTGCTTCGCGGCAATTGTTCCAGCGGCACCGGGTCGGTTTTCCACGACCACTGGCTGCCCTAAGTGGTCCCCCAATTTTGTAGCAAGAAGTCGAGCCGTAATGTCGGTTCCACCACCAGGTGGAAATCCGACCATCAGACGAATCGGCTTATTGGGAAAGGTCTGTGCACCGGCCGGCAGTGCCGGTGTGACCATCGCCAAAAATAGAAGAACACACTGAACGGTTGAAAATTTAATGAACTTCATTTTATCTCCATTTATGAAACCCAGTTCCAATTATAGTGATATTTAGGATCCCGTCAATCTTGAGAGGTTAAAAGCTCTGTTCGCGCCGCGTATTCAATTTTTCACCAACAGGATCTTTTTTAGCACCAGTACAAAAAATCGACTTTAAATCGAAGATTGTGAAGCTCTGTGCTGGGTAATGGGGTAATAATTTTGTGGGATATATTTGATGCATCCACATTTGCTCTGATGGCCGCCTTTGAAAAAATCACACTGTTGCGGTCAGACCGTTGCCATCCATCCAATGAGCTGCGAAGCATTTTTAATCGACTGACAAATTTGACATGAGCACCTCAGCAATTGGAAAAGGCCTGCGAATCCTTGAAATCCTGACGGACAATCCTGCCGGAATGACAGTCGTAGATGTCGCCAGTAAGCTCAAAATCCCAAAAACGGCGACCCAAAACGTATTGCGTTCGCTAGAAAGTAACGGTTTTGTGCGAACGCATTCAAAACCAATTCGCTATGTACTGACGATGAAACTGGCCGGGCTGAGCATGACTTATGTCGCTCGCAGCGGCATCTCTGAGGTTTATCAACCCATTCTGGACCGACTAGCAAGTGAGACGGGCGAACTCATCCGCATGACACTTGTCATTGCGGGGCAGTTGACATGGGTTGGGATGTCGCAGGGCTCTCGTAAAGGGCTGCGCATTGCTCCTGATACAGGCCATGAAGTCTGCCTGCACGCGACGGCAGCTGGCAAGGCGTGGCTTGCGACGATGACACTTGAGCGCGCCATGAAATTATTGCTAAATCAGGGATTTGGCAACCCTGATGATCTAGGCCGAAATGCAGTACTCAGTGTCGAGGGAATGATCGAGGCGCTAAAGCGCCCGCGCAAACTGGGCTATAGCCTTAGCATTGAAGAGTACATCCAAGGCATGGCGGCTGTCGCAGCTCCGATTCCGGCAGGGCTCGCTAGCAATGAAGTAATCGGTACTTTGAGTATCGCAGGGCCTATGGCTCGTATGGATGAGGCCACATTGCGTTCCATGGTTCCGAAATTGAAGGCTGCTACCGCAGAGTTGTCCATATTGGCACCAATTATTGCGATTCAATCAAGCGGCTAGGCATCACGGACAACGTTCTGTACACATGGGTCAGCAAGTTTAAAAAGAAGACCAATCCGAATCCAGCGACCTTAAGGCGATGCAAGCCGAGGCGGCAAAGCTCAAGGCCGAGTTCAGGAAAAAATGAGGAGCGCGACATCCTAAAGTGACGAGATTTGGGAGATGTTCGCGCCAGCGCAGGAGGACCATGCCGAGCCCGTTGCACGATACTACGCCGCGTTCCACATCAAGCACGAGCACCAACAACACCCGAGCAACCACATGATGGGCTGGGCCAAGCTGAGCAATACGCAGGTAAAGCACTTTCGCAAGGGGCTGGGGTCAGAGCCTAGCATCGACGACCCCATCGCTCTCGAGTTCGCCACCGCGTTTGGGTTCGCCACCAAGCTGGAAAACCACTCCTCCCAGCAGGCCTGGCTTATCTTAGATGAGCTCACAGCCGACGAGGCTGGCTACTGGCGACCACGCCCTGGGCACCTTCAGCCTCGCGAATGAGCTGCTCACAGCCAGCGCGGATGTCCAGCCCCACCTCTCAGGAAAGCTAGGTGTCTTCTGCGGTGGTGGCTCGACCCTGAGCGGCCGTTTCTTCCGCGACGCCAGCTGCCTCATCGTCGCAACCCTCGAGGCCTGCTATGACGGTATAAATGCAAGGCGTGCCAAGCCAAATCCGATCACAGCGAGCCCTGAGGCCCTCTACGAATTCGTGACCGGGAAGCGGGTAGCCGCGGGTGAACCCATGCCGGTATCCCTCCAGCAGGCCGAAAAAGCCTTTGCCGAGTTTCACATTAGGGTGACGGCCATCGACCATCTCGGCCGGGTGGTCTACCGGTACGAAGGCAAAAACTGGGCGCGCGGACGGATCCTTCGTCTAGGGGTCAAAAATAACCACTGCTGGCTCGTGAACGATAACGTGGACAGCTTCGACCACACATGCAGAAAAGGCCGTTACCGACCTCGCCCCGCTGTCTACCGACCTGAGCAAAGAGCTGCCTACGACA
>CANIDW010000036.1 GCA_947466165.1 Comamonadaceae bacterium
ACAGGGTAAGCTTGGCCATTCAGGCCGCCGCCCCAACCCGCCTCGCCATTCAAACCAATGGTGAACTGCTTATTGAGCGGAATGTACTGCTGAATTTGATAAGTTGCGCGCAGGTAGCGGATGTCTGCCGCAATGCCCCAGTCGCCATTAACACGCTGGTAGAGACCCCGGGTCGGCACCAGAGAGCTGTCACGCGTGTCACGCGACCAGCCCACAGTCAGCGGCACGGAGGTACTCTTGGCACCGTAGTTATTGACTTGCAGCTGCCAAGTCGTCGGCAAAGCAGTAGAGCCCTTGAGAATATTCAGAGACTCAACGCCACCGCCCAAGTAAACCGTGTCTGATTCAGTGAAAGGCACGCCAAAGCGTAAGCTGGCCCCATTGGTGACCAGTGAATAATCTCCCGTCTGACCGGTCAAAGGCTTGGTAGTGCGGTTAAAAACGTCGATCGTGCGCGACACGCCATTGGCCGTGAAATAAGGGTCTGTGGTGCTCAGCACGAGTTGTCGGCTGGACTTGCTGGTGTTGACTTCCAGCCCCAGGTAATTACCCGAGCCCATGAAATTTTCTTGGCGTATACCTGCCATGATAGATAGCTTGTCTCCGCTGGAAAAACCCGCGCCAAGCTGCAGATTACCGGTAGGTTTTTCAGCCACTGTCAATGTCAAATCGACCTGGTCTGGCGCATTAGGCACTTCCTGAGTTTCAATAGCCACATTGGTGAAAAACCCAAGGCGGTCAACCCTGTCGCGCGAGCGGCGAATGTTGTCACCGTCGTACCAGGATGACTCCAACTGACGGAACTCCCGGCGCAAAACTTCATCGCGGGTGCGGTTGTTACCGGCAATATTGATGCGGCGGACATAGGCGCGGCGTGAAGGGTCAGCCTGCAGCGTAAAACTAACCAGATTGGCTTGACGGTCAATCACGGGCGTAGCCTCGACGCGCGCAAAGGCAAAGCCGAAAGTGCCGAAGTATTCATTGAAAGCCTTGGTGGTTTCGGTCACCTGGTCAGCGTTGTAGGCAGCTCCGGGTTTGATGGTGATGAGCGACTTGAACTCATCTTCACGCCCCAGGTAATTGCCTTCAAGACGGACGGCAGAAACTACAAACCGCTCACCCTCAAAAATATTGAGTGTGATGCTGATGTTTTGTTTGTCAGGTGAGATCGCTACCTGCGTCGAATCGACTCGAAAGTCCAGGTAACCGCGCGACAGGTAATAGGACCTCAAAGTCTCGATGTCAGCGTTGAGCTTGACACGCGAATAGCGGTTGGACTTGGTGTACCAGCTCAGCCAGCCACCCGTGTCCAGGTCAAACAGCTTGCGAAGCGTCGATTCGCTGAAAGCTTTGGCGCCAACCAGGCGGATGTCGTTGATCTTTGCAGTTTCACCCTCGGTCACGCTGAAGGTCAGATTGACCCGATTACGCTCAATGGGCGTGACCGTGGTGACCACCTGCGCGCCATACAGGCTGCGATTGACATACTGGCGTTTGAGTTCTTGCTCGGCCTTGTCTGCCAGCGCCTTGTCAAAGGGTTGACCTTCATAAATTCCTGCGTCGCGCATGGCTTTTTTCAGAAAGTCTTTGTCGAATTCTTTGTTGCCCACAAATTCAACACCAGCCACGGACGGCCGCTCTTCAACAATCACCACCAGCACGTCGCCACTGACTTCCAGCCGGACATCCTTGAAAAGGCCCAGCCCAAACAGAGCGCGGATAGCAGCTGAAGCCTTGTCATCGCTGTAGCTTTCGCCGACGCGCAGGGGAATAGAGGCAAAAATAGTGCCAGGCTCCACACGCTGCAAGCCTTCGACACGGATGTCACGCACCGTGAAGGGCTCGATGGCCCAGGCCAAGCCCACGCTCAACAGGCCAGTCGCCAAAGCGCCCAAAGCGCGCAGTTTGAATCGGTCAAATTGGTGATGCATGAGATATCGGTTGGGAAGCTGTTGCCGGGCGCAACGTCAAGTTAAAAAGTAGACCTATGCGCCAAGACGAACCAGATCGTTAAAAAGAGCGACCACCATCAAAAGCAGCAAAAATGCCATGCCGCCGCGATGGAGCCGCTCCATCCAGACATCAGAGACGCTGCGGCCTGTAGTGGCCTCATAAAGATAATACATCAGGTGCCCGCCGTCCAAAACCGGTACCGGCAGCAAGTTGAGCACCCCCAAACTGACGCTGATCAGCGCCAGAAACAGCAAATAAGCGCTCCAGCTCTGGCTGGCTGACTTGCCCGCGTATTCGGCGATGGTCAGCGGACCGCTGAGATTTTTCAGGGACGCCTGTCCCGTCACCATGCGAAACATCATGTCCAAACTCAGCGCAGAGACGTCCCAGGTTTTTTTGATACCCCCGTACAGGCCGTCCCAAAACCCGTAACTCACCGTCACCATCTCAGGAGGCGCGCCTACATAAGCGCCAATCTTGCCCACCAGGGCCGTACCCTCAGCCAGCAACTGAGGCTGCACAGGCAAGGAGATGCTCTGGCCGGATCGCTCAATCTGCCAGATCTGGCTTGGGGCCAGGCCACCGGCTACCGGCGAAGGCCCGGCGGTACGGATCAAATCGCGCAGCTGCTGTCCGTCCAGCACAAGCCTCTCGCCGATGCGCAGCACCACATCGCCCGCAAGAAGGCCCGCTTTAGATGCAGCACCACCGCTTCGCACTTCACCAATGGTGGGGGAAGTCCAGGGCCCCAGCAAGCCAATGCGGCGAAAGAGCTCAGCATCGATCTCGGTGGCATTCAGGGCGCTCAGCGCCAGCACATATTCACGGTTGAAGCCCGGGGTTTCAGCCCTTGGGCTCTGCGGCGCAGACTGGCGGCCGCCCTGCCCGGTCACCACGCGCAGCAGAAGATCACGCCCTTGCAGGGCGCCATCGGTAAGCTGCCAGCGCAAATCATCGAAAGATCGCACATCCTGCATAGCTTCGGGGCTAAAACCTGCCTGCGTGACCCACTCACCACCCTTCAGACCCGCCTGCGATGCCACCGAGTCAGCCAAGGGGCTGGCCAGTACAGCCCGGGGCTCCTGTTGCCCTGCCCAGTTCACCACCGCATAAAGAAGAACAGCCAGCAACAAATTGGCCAGCGGGCCAGCCGCCACAACCGCTGCACGCGCACGCAAAGGCTGGCGGTTAAAAGCCTGGTGCGCCTCGGCGGGATCGACCGGGCCTTCGCGCTCGTCGAGCATGGACACATAGCCCCCCAGGGGCAATAGTCCGATCGAAAATTCTGTCGGCAGTCCGGCCCAACGCCAACTGAAAATCGGCTTGCCAAAACCAATCGAAAACTTCAAGACCTTGACACCACAAGCCCGGGCCACGCGGTAGTGGCCATACTCATGCACAGTGATCAACAAGCCCAAAGCAAGAACAAAAGCCAGCAGCGTCAGCATGCTCAGACTTCCAATCGCTTGACAAGTTGTTGCGCTGTCTCGCGGGTCTGCTGATCGATACGCAGCAAATCTTCGATACCGCTGACGGCGCTCAGCTTCACGCGATCCAGAGCGTCCCGGTTAACGCGGTGAATCTGGTCAAAGCGAATTTGCCCGGCCAGAAAAGCAGCCACGGCCACCTCGTTGGCTGCATTGAGCACCGCTGTGCTCCCGGCAGGTCCCTCCAGCACCTCCCAAGCCAGAGCCAGGCCGGGGAAGCGGCGCGGATCGGGCGTATCGAAAGTCATTTGCGCCAAAGCCCGAAAATCCAGTGCCTTGGCACCAGAAGCGATACGCCCCGGCCAGGCCAGACCGTAGGCAATCGGCACCCGCATGTCTGGCGTGCCAAGCTGGGCTACCACGGAGGTGTCGCGGTATTGCACCATCGAATGAATGATGCTTTGCGGGTGAATCACCACCTCGATCTGCCGGGGCGACACGCCAAACAGGTATCTGGCTTCGATGACTTCCAGGGCTTTGTTCATCATGGTGGCCGAATCCACCGAAATCTTGCGCCCCATCACCCAGTTCGGGTGTGCGCAGGCCTGGTCGGGCGTGACATGCTGCAATGTGTCGGGATCGCGCTCACGAAACGGCCCGCCCGACGCAGTCAGGATGATTTTTTCCACCCGCTCAGCCCAGGTGCCGGGATCTTCAGGCAAAGACTGAAAAATAGCCGAGTGCTCGCTGTCGATGGGTAGCAACTGCGCGCCCCCCTGGCGCACGGCCTGCATAAAGACCTCACCGCCCACCACCAGGGCCTCTTTGTTCGCAAGCAAGAGTCGCTTACCAGCCTTGACCGCAGCCATGCAAGGTGGCAAGCCGGCGGCGCCCACGATGGCCGCCATGACCGCATCGACAGACTCATGCGAGGCGATCATCTCAAGCGCTGCCGGACCCGACACGACCTGTGTGGAAAGCTGGTGATCACGGATTTTTTCAGCCAGTAACTGACCATGGGGCACACTGGCCATGACGGCAAAAACGGGTTTGAAGCGCAGGCACTGCGCCAGCATCAAGTCAACCTGTACAGCGGCGCTCAGGGCAAAGACCTCAAAACGGTCCGGGTGCAGGGACAACACCTCCAGGGTGTTGACACCAATGGAGCCGGTGGAACCGAGGATGGTGATTTTTTGTGTCATCTCAGAGGCTGACCAACATCATGGCCAGAGGCAAAGTGGGTATGAGCGCATCCAGGCGGTCAAGCACACCGCCGTGCCCGGGCAGCAGCGCGCTGGAGTCTTTGGCGCCGGCGCTGCGTTTGACCAGCGATTCAACCAGATCACCCACCACGCTCATGGCCGCCATAAAGACCACCACCAGCAGCATCAAGGGCACTGAGTGCCGCTCTGCCAGAGAGGTGTAAAAACTTGCGCCACCAGTTTCAACACTGCGATCCAGCAGGGTCCAGGCCAGCGCCAGCACCAGGGCGCCGGCCATGCCGCCCAGTACCCCTTCCCAGCTTTTACCGGGGCTGATGGAAGCGGCCAACTTACGCCGGATGAAACGCGTACCGAATGCCTTGCCGGCAAAGTAAGCGCCGATATCGGCAATCCACACCAGCACCATGACAGACAGTAAAAAATTAACACCAATAAACCGGGCCTGTGCCAGTGCCAACCAGGCGAGCCAGAGCGCCAGAGCGCCTATGAGCAAACGCAGTGCGCGGGGAACCAGCGACCAGCCCGCAACACCACGCTGCAGCAGCCATGCTCCACCCAGCACCCAGGCGGCGCCAACACCACTCCAAAGCCAGGGCAGCGCCAGATTTAACAACCCGAATTGCCAGGCCAACAGGCCAGCGACAAAACAAAGCATACCGATGAGCCAAGACAGGCCGGCTCCACCGCCATTGAGCCGGCCCCACTCCCATCCGCCCGCAGAAATCAACAACAAAGCCAGCGCGCAAAACGGCAAAGGAGAAGCATTGAACAGCGCCGGCAACAAAACAGCCAGCAGCAGCACGGCCGTGATCACGCGCTGTTTGAGCATCAAGCAGCTTTCACAGATTGATCCGATGGCTTAACTTCTGCTGCCTGTATCTGGGCGGAAGATTGTCCAAACCGCCGCTCGCGGCTGCGGTACACATGCAGCGCCTCGTCCAGCGCGGTTTCGTCAAACTCAGGCCAGAGCTTGTCGGTGAAATGCAGCTCGGTATAGGCTGCTTGCCAGAGCAAAAAGTTACTGATCCGTAACTCGCCGCCGGTTCGAATCAAGAGATCGGGGTCAGGCACATGCGCCAGCGCCAATGCACGGTCGATGGCCAGCTCGGTGATGGGCTTACCACTGGCCGCCACCTTTTGCGCGGCCTGAGCCATGTCCCAGCGGCCGCCATAGTTAAAACAGACGTTGAGCACCATGCGCGACTGGGAAGCTGTGCTGAGCTCGGCGCTGCTCAACGCGGCCTGCACTTTGGCCGACAAGCGCTGACGGTCGCCAACAAAATACAAGCGGACCCCGTTTTTTTGAAGATCCGGCACTTCGTTAACCACCGCATGAACCAGCAGCTCCATCAGGCTCGATACTTCTTCAGCAGGACGGTTCCAGTTCTCGGAGGAAAACGCAAAAACAGTCAACACGCCGACGCTGCGCTCAACACAGGCTTTGACACAGCGACGCAGCGCCACCACGCCTTGCTGATGGCCGGCCAGGCGAGGCAAAAATCGCTTGGCGGCCCAGCGCCCGTTGCCATCCATGACGATGGCCACGTGCTGTGGCATGTTGTGTAAGGCGTTAGAGGCCATGAACGTTAGGCCGGCGGGAGCGCCTCAAACCGCCATGATGTCTTGTTCCTTGCCGGCGACCAGTTTGTCGACCTCGGCAATGAAACGGTCCGTGAATTTCTGGATGTCTTCCTGGGCGCGGCGTTCGTCATCCTCAGAGACCAGCTTGTCTTTGACCAGCTTTTTAACGCCGTCGTTGGCGTCACGACGAAGATTGCGGATGGCCACCTTGGCGTGCTCGCCTTCGCCTTTGACCACTTTGGTCAGCTCTTTGCGGCGCTCTTCGGTCATGGCCGGCATGGGCACGCGAATCAGATCACCCTGGGAGGCCGGGTTCAAACCCAGATCCGAGTCGCGAATGGCTTTTTCGATCTTGGCACCCATGCCTTTTTCCCAGGGGGCCACACTGATGGTGCGCGCATCAAGCAGCGACACATTGGCCACCTGGCTGATGGGCACCATCGAGCCGTAGTAATCGACCAGCACAGTGTCGAGCAAGCCCGGATTGGCCCGGCCGGTGCGGATTTTGGTCAGCGCGTGCTTGAAAGACTCCAGCGACTGCTGCATCTTTGCTTCCGCATTTTGTTTGGTGTCAGCAATGCTCATGAGGGAGACTCCAGATACAAAGAAAAATAAAAAACCGGCAGGCGGTGCTGGCAAGCCGCTCAGACAGCTCAAATATGGACCAGTGTGCCTTCGTTCTCACCCAGCACCACGCGCTTGAGGGCGCCGAGTTTAAAAATGCTGAAAACTTTGACAGGCAGCTTCTGGTCACGGCACAGCGCAAAAGCAGTGGCATCCATGACTTCGAGGTTGCGGCTGATGACTTCGTCAAAAGTGATACTGGTGTAGCGGGTTGCAGCCGGGTCTTTGCGCGGATCAGCACTGTAGACCCCGTCCACCTTGGTGGCTTTGAGCACAATTTCCGCCCCGATTTCAGCGCCCCGCAAAGCAGCCGCCGTGTCGGTGGTGAAAAACGGGTTGCCCGTGCCGGCGGCAAAAATCACCACTTTGCCCTCTTCCAGGTACTGCAAAGCTTTGGGCCTGACGTAGGGCTCAACAATGCGCTCAATTCCGATAGCAGACATCACCCTGGGCGTGAGGCCCGCCTTGTCCATGGTGTCACCAAGCGCCAGAGCGTTCATCACGGTGGCCAGCATACCCATGTAGTCTGCCGTCGCCCGGTCCATACCGACCGAGCCGCCCGCCACGCCGCGAAAGATATTGCCCCCGCCAATCACGACAGCCACCTCCACGCCCAAACGGGTCACCTCTGCAATCTCTTCGACCATCCGCACAATGGTGGCGCGGTTGATGCCAAATGCATCGTCGCCCATCAGGGCTTCGCCGGAGAGTTTGAGCAAGATCCGCTTATAGGCTGGCATGTGAGTCCCGTGTGTGGAAATTGTAGAGAATTTTAACGGGGCCCAAGCCCCGCCAGCTCAGCCCGCCTTGGCCGCTGCAATCTGTGCCGCCACTTCGGCAGCAAAGTCGTCCACTTTCTTTTCGATGCCCTCACCCACCACGTACAAAGTAAAGGACTTCACAGTGGTGGCTTTTTCTTTGAGCATCTGCTCAACCGTCTGCTTGTCATTCTTGACAAAAGTCTGATTGAACAGGCTGACCTCTTTGAGGTACTTCTGCACACCGCCTTCAACGCGCTTGGTAACGATCTCGGCCGACTGCACAGGCTTGCCTGCAGCTAGCGCCACAGCAGCGTCTTCGGCAGCTTTGGCAGCAGCCACAGATCGCTCCTTGACAACCAGTTCGGCAGGCACATCGGCGCTGGACAAAGCCACGGGCTTCATGGCGGCAACGTGCATGGCAACGTCTTTGGCGGCGGTTTCGTCGCCGGCGAATTCAACCACCACACCAATGCGCGTGCCGTGCAAATAAGTGGCCAGTTGGTTGCCGGCGTCAAAACGTTTGAAGCGGCGAACGCTCATGTTCTCGCCGATTTTGCCGATCAGGCCCTTGCGAACATCTTCGATGGTCGGACCGAAGCCGTCCATGGAAAAAGGCATCGCACCGATGGCCGCCACGTCAGTCGGGTTGTGTTTAACAATGCCTTGCGCGACCGCATTGACCAGACCCAAAAAGCTGTCGTTTTTGGTGACGAAGTCGGTTTCACAGTTGACTTCGACCAAAGCGCCAATGCTGCCTTCCATGTGGGAGGCGACCACGCCTTCGGCCGTCACGCGGGAAGCGGCTTTGCCGGCCTTGTTACCCAGTTTGACGCGCAGAATCTCTTCGGCTTTTTCCATGTTGCCGTCGGCCTCTGTCAGTGCTTTTTTGCACTCCATCATGGGGGCGTCGGTCTTGGCGCGCAGTTCAGCGACCATGCTTGCAGTAATTGCCATTGATGTTTCTCCTTGAGTGTCGATTGACTTGATCTGAAGGGCAGGCCCAAAACGGGTTGCCGGAATTGACTTGTGAAAAAGGGGCTACCCGAGCCCCTTTTTCGAGTGGCACAAGGCCGCAACAATCAGGCGGCAGCAGGCACTTCGACGAATTCGTCAGCACCTTCGGCAGCCACTGCACGAACAATCTCATTGCCCGCGCTGGCGCGGCCTTCGATGATCGCATCAGCAATACCACGGGCATACAGGGCAACAGCTTTGGAAGAGTCGTCGTTGCCGGGGATCACATAGTCGATGCCGATAGGCGAGTGATTGGAGTCCACCACGCCGATCAGCGGAATGCCCAGTTTTTGCGCTTCAGCCACGGCGATCTTGTGGAAACCCACGTCGATCACGAAGATAGCGTCCGGCAGCGCAGCCATGTCCTGGATACCGCCTATGTCTTTTTCGAGCTTTTCGATTTCGCGCTTGAAGGTGAGTTGCTCTTTTTTGCTGATGGTGTCGAGGCCGGCTTCTTGCTGGGCCTTCATTTCCTTCAGGCGCTTGATGGATGTCTTGACCGTCTTGAAGTTGGTCAGCATGCCGCCCAGCCAACGCTGGTCAACGAAAGGCACGCCGGCGCGCTGGGCTTCAGAAGCGACGATTTCGCGGGCCTGACGCTTGGTGCCGACCATCAAAATGGTGCCGCGGTTGGCGGCAAGCTGGCGGGCGAACTTGGCCGCGTCCTGGAACATCGGCAGCGATTTTTCCAGGTTGATGATGTGGATACGGTTACGGTGGCCGAAGATGTACTGAGCCATCTTGGGGTTCCAGAAGCGGGTTTGGTGACCGAAATGGACACCGGCTTCAAGCATTTCACGCATGCTGACGGACATATAAAAACTCCAAAGGTTGTGTCTAAAATCAGCGCTTATCGACAGGAATTATTTCCGGTGCGACACCTTGAGTGGCTGACTTGCGATTTATCTTGCAAAGCCCTCGCAGGCATCTACAAAACCC